>JBEDCU010000066.1:0-24764 GCA_041176585.1 Pseudomonadota bacterium | reverse complement strand
CCTTCAATCGGATGAGATACACTCTCATTTATCTAAAGCAAATAAAGCTATTTCCCAAGCTTTCTGGGTAGCTGAGACAATCTTGAATCCGAATACGAATATTTTTTTAGTCGGCCTGATGGGTTCTGGTAAAACCACGATAGGACGCGCATTAGCGAAAAAGCTAGGTAAGCGCTTTATCGATGCCGATCATGAAATTGAAGCCCGAACCGGCGCTTCTATACCTCTCATCTTTGAAATCGAAGGTGAAGCGAGTTTTCGTCAGCGTGAAGCAGATGTGATTCGCGATCTGACTGCACAAGAAGGCATTGTGCTCGCAACTGGCGGCGGCGCCATCTTAGATGAAAACAGTCGGCACTTACTAAAAACACGCGGTATCGTGATTTATCTGAATGCATCGATTAATCATATTTTGCAGCGAACCAGTCACGACAAAAATCGGCCTTTATTACAAACCCCAGATCCTAAAGCGCGCATAGAAGAACTAGCACGACTACGTGGTCCTTTGTATCAAGAGGTGGCGCATATCACCTTAGAGACAGGGCGGCCTAACGTACAATCTGTAGTGCAAACTATTTTAGCTAGACTAGAGCCACTGACTACCCCAGTTACACCTGCCTCTGATTCTGCGCCTACTCCATCCCTATGACACAGCAACCTTCTATTTTTGCGCATCTCACCGTTGCACTCGGCGAACGTAGTTATCCGATTGTGATTGGCCATGGTGTTCTTGATGCTGCGATACTTAATACACATATCACCGGTAAGAAAATAGCCATCGTTACCAATGATGTTGTAGCACCACTTTATTTAGATAAAGTCATAGCGATACTGAGAGACTTAGGTAAAACTTGTTTTCCAGTGATATTGCCGGACGGTGAAGAAGAAAAAAATGTCGACAATCTCATGCATATCTTTGATGTGCTCTTAAAAAATAAGTGCGATCGTAAAACGACATTGATTGCACTAGGAGGTGGTGTGATTGGTGATATGACAGGTTTCGCTGCAGCCACCTACATGCGCGGTGTGCCATTCATACAAATACCAACAACGCTACTAGCGCAAGTTGATTCATCGGTAGGTGGAAAAACAGCGATTAATCATCCCTTGGGTAAGAACATGATAGGTGCGTTTTATCAGCCCCAAGCGGTGATTGCTGATACTGCTACCTTAGCTAGTTTGCCTGATAGAGAACTATCAGCTGGTTTGGCGGAAGTGATTAAACACGGCGCTATTATTGATAACGATTTTTTCACTTGGTTAGAAACCAATATGGAAAAACTGATGGCGCGCGATGAACAAGCATTAGCCCATGCCATTCAACGTTCTTGTGAAATAAAAGCCGACATTGTTCGTCAAGACGAACGTGAAGGTGGCATACGTGCCATTTTAAATTTTGGTCATACCTTTGGTCATGCGATAGAAGCGGGTCTAGGTTATGGTGTGTGGTTACATGGTGAAGCAGTTGGTTGTGGCATGGTGATGGCAGCAGATTTATCTGTACGACTCGGTACGCTTGATGTACGTGATCAAAAAAGAATTGTGGCATTAATTAAAGCAGCTGGATTACCAGTGCAAGCACCTGATTTAGGTCTCACACGTTGGATGGATTTAATGGAAGTCGATAAGAAAAACGAAGGTGGAGAGATTAAATTCATACTCTTAAAACCTATGGGATCGGCTTACATCACGAGTGTGCCATCAGAGCTGCTACAAGAAACACTCAAGGCATGTGGTTAAATAATGCAAACAAAATATGAACATCATTTAGCGCCGTATGCATCACGTTCCTCAGATTCTCTAGGACGCCTGCATGCCGAATCAGCGCCTGCAACGCGTAGTGAGTTTCAACGTGATCGCGACCGCATTATTCATTCCACTGCGTTTCGTAGGTTGGAATATAAAACTCAGGTTTTTGTAAATCATGAGGGCGATTTATTTCGTACACGTCTCACGCACAGTATTGAAGTCGCACAAATTGCACGTTCACTTTCACGTAATTTGCAGTTAAATGAAGATTTAGTTGAAGCCATTTCATTAGCCCATGATTTAGGGCACACACCATTTGGGCATGCTGGTCAGGATGCACTGAACGCTTGCATGAAAGACTATGGCGGCTTTGAACATAATTTACAGAGTCTGCGTGTGGTTGATGCGTTAGAACAGCGCTATGGTGCTTTTGATGGTTTAAATTTAATGTTTGAAACACGTGAAGGCGTGCTTAAGCATTGCTCTTTAACGCATGCTAAAGAATTAGGTGCAATCGGACAGCGTTTTATCGATCGTAAACAACCTAGCTTAGAAGCGCAGATAGCAAACTTGGCTGATGAAATCGCTTATAACAATCATGATATTGATGATGGCTTACGTTCAGGTTTATTAACGACAGAACAACTTGAGCAAGTCGGACTTTTTCTGCGTTATCAATCAGAAGTGCATAAGCAATTTCCAGGCATTAGTGGTCGGCGCGCCATTAATGAAATTGTTAGACGCATGATTAATGCTTTAGTTGTTGATCTGATTGAAAACTCAAGAAAAAATATACAAGAAGCTGGAGTCGCCTCAATTGCGGATGTACGCAATGCGCAGCCCTTGATCGCATTTTCTAGCGCAATGAAACAAGAAGCGCAGGAATTAAAACGCTTCTTGCGAACCAATCTGTATCAGCATTATCAAGTCAATCGTATGACAAGTAAGGCACGTCGCATAGTGACAGATTTGTTTGGCATCTTTATGAGTGAACCGCAATTGCTGCCGAATGACTATCAACTGCAAAATGAAGATATGCTGCATCAAGCACGCAAGGTGGCTGATTACATTGCAGGCATGACAGATCGTTACGCAATGCGTGAATACCGACGCTTGTTTGCTGTTGATGAGATCTAAGTCTTTGTGAATTACGCAGCATAAAAATTCTTGAGTGGATGCGCATACTCCGGCCAAGCCGGCTCAAAAAAATGCTGCACCATGTCTGAACTAACTTCAGCGACACTGCTAGGATTCCATTTTGGTTGATGGTCTTTATCAATCACTAAAGCGCGAACACCTTCAATCACTTCTCCATGCTCGAAACAACGTCGTACTAGATTGCGCTCCATACGCAGACAATCTTCAATGCTCATCGCTTGACTACGACGAATTTGCTCTAGTGTCACACTCATCATGAGAGGTGAGCGTTTTTGCATTACAGCTAAGGTTTTTTGTGCAAACTCGGAGCTATCACTCTTTAAAGAACCAAGAATAGCTTCTACAGAGTTGTGAGAAAAATGCTGATCGATGGCAGTGTGCTCTTGCACTAAACGACTGCTAGCTGGATCGCCTGCAGTTTCATTATTGTAGCTAGCTGTGAATTCTTTGATGTGGTGTCGAATATCTTTATTCGCTGGACACTGCACACAGTGTTCAAGCAATGCAGCGAGAGCAGAGTACGGAATGAATACATCTGCTAAATCAGCATAGATGGCATCAGCAGCAGTAATAGTTTCACCGGTTACACCCAAATACGTGCCACACACACCAGTTGCACGTGAAAGAAAATAGCCGCCTCCTACATCAGGAAATAAACCGATAGCGACTTCAGGCATAGCCATCTTGGTTCGCTCTGTCACTATGCGTAAACGACATGCTGGACCAGCTTGTGCGATACCCATGCCGCCACCCATGACTATGCCATCCATGAATGCGATATAAGGTTTGGGATAGTGATGCACTAAATGATTGAGTGCATATTCTTCAGTGAAAAAATCTTCTATTAAGGCTCCACCTTGCATGGCATTGGCACTACCTTTTTGATAAAAAAACCGTATATCACCACCTGCGCAAAATGCTTTTTCACTATTACTACGCATTACCACAGCAGTAATGTTGGCATCATCTCGCCACCTTAATAATGCGCGTGTGATGTCACGCACCATGGCGAGTGATAGTGAATTCAGTGCTTGTGCGCGATCAAGCGTGATGATGCCAAGCTGATTCTTAACTTCCGTAATAACGTGTTGTTCCATGATGTCACTTGCTGAAAAAAATAGTAGTGTATAGGTTTTTTGTAGGCATGAAAAAGGGCGCTCACGCGCCCTAGTTAATTTAGTAAGTAATTATCTATGCTGCTTCAGTATCCTGATGAGCATAATTTTTAATGCCATCATGCTGATGATTTTGAATCTTATCTTTGTGCTTTAAAACTTGTCGATCTAGCTTATCAATCAAGGTATCAATCGCTGCATATAAATCTTGCGCTTCGCTTTCTACATGCAGATCTTTTCCGGGTAAATGCAAATTAATTTCCGCTCGCTGACGTTTTTCTTTTTCGGTTAGGGAGTCTACGGAAAGTTTGACAGAGATATCGATCACATGATCGAAGTGACGGGTGACGCGCTCTAATTTAGATTGCACGTATTCTCGAATGGCTGGAGTCAGTTCGAGGTGATGTCCACTGATAGTCAGATTCATATACAGCACTCCTATGCGTTGCATCACTGGAGGTTCCGGCATGGTCACTGGCGTAAACCAGACAGAACACAGCAACGGTTAAAAACTGAAAAATCTTATAAGGATTTGCGTAAATTCACAGGTGGGATTTTCAAAGCTTCACGATATTTTGCAACCGTGCGCCTTGCAACTACCATCCCCTGTTCAGCTAGCATATCCGTTATTTTGCTATCGGAAAAAGGATTTTTTTTGTCTTCGGCTCCTATCAATTGTTTAATCAATGCGCGTATGGCTGTTGATGACGCTTCACCACCCGCCTCAGTTGCAACATGGCTGCCAAAGAAATATTTAAGCTCATACATACCATGTGGCGTTAGCATGTATTTCTGCGTAGTGACACGAGAAATAGTACTTTCATGCAAACCTAGTGTATCAGCAATTTCCCGTAGCACAAGAGGTCTCATAGCGACTTCGCCATGCGAAAAAAAATTACGTTGTCGCTCTACTATCGCTTCTGCTACTCTAAGTATCGTATCGAAGCGTTGGCGCATGTTTTTAATCAGCCATTTCGCTTCTTGCAATTGCGTAGTCAGTGAGCCCTCACCTTTACTTTGCTTGAGGATATTGGCATACATGGCATTGACTCGCAGCTTGGGCATGACATCCCGATTCAAGCTCACTTGAAAGCCATTTTTTGATTTTTTGACAATCACATCAGGAACCACATAGTCCGAAGCATCGCCAGCAAAGGGTGCGCCTGGGTGTGGATTGCAGCGTCGAATAACTGCCTGTGCTTCGCGTAAGTCTTCATCATCGCAATCGAGTAGCTTCTTCAACTTATTGAACTCACGCTGGGCAAAAAGTTCAAGATGATTTTCTACTAAGGTCAATGCCATACGGCGCGTAACCATAGGAATTTTTTCAAAGCGACGAATTTGTAGTGACAAACACTCAGGCGCATTACGTGCGCCCACACCGGCGGGATCAAAGCTTTGTAATAGCTTTAAAGCGACCAACATTTCATCCATATCGATTTCTAGCTCTTCAGGCAATCGTTCTAGGATGGTATCTAAGCCTTCTTCCAAATAGCCATTATCATCTAAGGCATCAATCAGTAATTCAACTAAAGCGCGATCACGACGATTATCTACAGTGACAGCAACTTGTTCTAGCAGGTGTTCACGCAAGGTACGTTCATGTGCTTCGAGTTGAGGGCGTGAACTTTCATCATCGGGTGCTTTGGAATTACGTGAAACATCATCAAAACTCCACTCAGCTTCACCACTAGCTCCTTCTTCACTACCAGCAGGTAGATCAAAGCCACCTTCATCACCTTCAGCAGAAGCGCTACTGGCTTCTGTATTACTTGTGGGTTCAGGTGAGCTAGTCAAACTTTGCTGACTAATTGCGCCATCAGCTAATAAGCGTACCGAATTATCCAGTGGATCATCTAAGCGTTCTAGTAAAGGATTGTCGGTGAGGATTTGCTCTAGCTCCTGATGCAACTCAAGCGTAGACAACTGCAGCAGTCGAATTGACTGTTGTAGTTGCGGTGTAAGCGCAAGATGTTGTGATACTCGAAGCTGTAGCGTTTGTTTCATGGGCTTCTATATTACATACGGAAATTTTCGCCGAGATACACACGACGTACCGACTCGTTAGCAATAATCTCTTGCGGGCTACCTGAGGCTAATACACTACCTTGGTTAATAATATAAGCATGGTCACAAATACCTAAGGTTTCACGCACATTGTGATCTGTAATTAATACACCAATACCACGTGCTTTTAAAAAACTCACAATACGCTGAATTTCAATCACAGCGATAGGATCAACACCAGCAAAAGGTTCATCTAATAAAATAAAACGTGGATTCGTTGCTAAAGCACGCGCAATTTCAACCCGACGTCTTTCGCCACCTGATAAAGATTGCGATGGATTATTGCGTAACTTCGTTATCTGTAATTCCTCTAACAAGGCATCTAAACGTTGTTCAACTTGTGCGCTTTTCAGCGGCTTGCCTTGTTCTTTTTGTAGCTCTAAGACTGCGCGGATGTTATCGGCGACTGAAAGTTTTCTAAATACCGAAGCTTCCTGCGGCAGATAAGATAAGCCACGTTCTGCACGTCTATGAATGGGAAGGGTAGAAATATTTTCATCATCTAAAATAATTTCACCAGCTTCGGAAGGCACTAAGCCAACAATCATGTAAAACGAAGTGGTCTTACCTGCGCCATTCGGACCCAACAAACCGACGACTTCACCACTGCTGACTTCTAAACCCACATCGCGCACCACTTGGCGACTGCCATAGGTTTTTTGCAGTCCACTGACTCGTAATTTACTAATGGGTTTATTTGCCATCACGTGATTTATCATCATTGCGAGGTTGAATCACTGCTTTGACACGGCCGCCATTTGCTTTTGACTCACCACTAGTGGAGTTAGTTACAGTATAAAATTCAGCACGACTATCGTAAGAGATGTAATCGCCTTCAACTTCATCTGTTGGACGTCCACTATCTAGCATTTTTACTTTGGCTTGTTTAAATAATTTAGCGATTTCAGTTTTGCTGTCATATTCAATACGATCGGCTGCGTAACCTTCTATCCATAAATCTTTTCCGCCATCGCGTTTTTGCCGAAATCTTGCTGTGCTGCCAGCGGATGCATAGAGTGTGGCGTGTTGATTGCCTGCTGCATCTTGTTTGACAACGAGTTTTTCGCCGTACATTACTAATGTGCCACGTGTTAAAACGACATTACCATTAAAAATATTGATTTGTTTTTTTTCGTCATACGACATTTGAGTCGCTTCAACATTAGTTGGCTTATCAAAGTCAGCTTTTTCAGCATGCACAATAGAATTAGCCGTGCTAAACAATAAGGCTAATAATAAGAATTGAAATGATTTGCTTGGGTAGTGGATTGTCATTTTTATCTATCGACTCGCTATGCTGATTCGTTAATGTTTAACGTTTTGCTGTTGACGTAAAAGATCCCTGTACTTCGCTTTGAAAACTTAGGGTTTGATGCACGTTGTCCGCTATCATGCCGATGCCACTGAGTGTGGAATGTCCTAAAGTCAGTGTCGCTTTTTGTGTTGTAGTGACCAGATCACGATTTGGTAGAGCGAGTAAATACTGTGACTCTACAAACAGCGTGTCATTACCGCGTGCTTCTGGTTTTTCCATTTTGACGTTGTCATAAAAATGCAGTTGACTACGATCGCCATTCACAATTAATCGATCAGAGCGTAAAGTCATAGGTTGACGCTGTCCGGAATAACTCACTACTACAGGCTGTAAGACGGTACTGGAATCATCTTGTGGATGATGAATAAGTTTAGCGCCACGCATTCTGATTTTTGGATTGCCATCAGCGCCAATTTTTACGTAATCAAAATTTTCAACGAAATAATCAGGTTGTGTACGTTGGGTTTGATCTTTTGCATCATTACCTGAGCGACGTGTCATCTCAAGTGCCCAAAAACTGATTGCTGCAATAATAGTAATCGCAGCCAAAAATAATAAAGCAGGATAGCGACGTCTACGCTCACTCATTTTAGATACGGCGCTAATGCCGCCTCATAATTATTTTGTGCACGCAAAATAAAATCACACACTTCTCGTACAGCGCCATGACCACCACGTACTTGCGCAACATAATGCGCACGAGTTTGTACTTCAGGATGTCCATTCGGCACACTAGCAGCAAAGCCTACGCGCGTCATAACCGGTAAATCAATCACATCATCACCCATGAAGCCACATACTTCTGCAGTCAGATGTAATGATTCAATGATTTGTTCAAACGCTAAGCGTTTGTCATGCACACCTTGCTTGAGGTGTTGTATGCCTAGATCAGCTGCACGTCGTGCCACGATTAGAGAATTGCGAGCAGTGATAATCCCAACTTGAACGCCATACTCTTGCAGTAGTTTTATGCCATGCCCATCTAAGACATTAAAAGTTTTAATCAGCTCACCCTCTGCGCCATAACGTAAACCGCCATCGGTCAATACACCATCTACATCAAAAATCATTAATTTAATTTTTGAAGCACGTTCAATAGCAGCGTTGAGGACATTGTTAGACATTAAATCACCTTGGCGCGTGTTAGATCATGAATATGTAATGCACCCACTAAGGTCCCATCTTTTTCTACGACCAACACTTGGTTAATACGGTGTTTTTCCATAAGTTCTACTGCATCAACAGCGAGTTGCTCAGGACCGAGTACACGCGGATTGGTATGCATCACTTCTTTTATTTGTGCGCGCGAAAAATCTTTACCTTCTTCTATCAGTCTACGTAAGTCGCCGTCTGTGAATATGCCAACAACATGATTCGATGCATCCACAATGGCAGTCATCGCAAGTCCTTTGCGTGTGACTTCGAGTAGTGCGGCAGGTAACAACACATCAGGATGTACTGCAGGGATATCTTCGCCGGTGCGCATAATGTCACGCACATGAGTTAAGAGGCGGCGGCCTAAAGCGCCACCAGGATGGGAGCGTGCAAAATCTTCTTCTCTAAAACCGCGCAGATCAAGTAAGGCTACCGCTAGTGCATCGCCCAGTGCTAAGGTGGCGGTGGTGCTGGCAGTAGGTGCGAGATTAAGTGGACAGGCTTCTTTAGCAACGGCGATATTTAAATGCACATGTGCCAGGCTGGCTAGCGAAGAATTTGGCTTACCTGTCATGGAGATGAGCGCTGCGCCCAAGCGTTTAATGACGGGAACGATGGCGAGCAATTCTTCCGATTCTCCAGAGTTAGAGATCGCAATTAAGACATCGGATTCGGTCACCATGCCAAGATCACCATGCGCAGCTTCGGCAGGATGAACAAACATGGCGGGCGTTCCGGTGGAAGCTAAGGTGGCGGCGATTTTTCGTGCAATATGGCCAGATTTCCCCATACCGGAGACCACCACGCGGCCTTTGCATTGCAAAAGAATCTGCAGGGCAAGGGCAAATTCACTGTCGGCAGAAGTGCCTAATCTGTCCTTTAAAGCCAGAATGGCATCGGACTCGATTTGCAGGGTTTCGCTGGCCAACGCTAGCGCGCGACTTGCGCTATTGTTGTCTAAGCGCTGCAGTAACTTTTTGTCATGGGTTACACTCATGCGCGCAGTATAGCCCAAACTTTTAAGCAAAAAACCTGCCAGTCATAATAAAAGATCCTTAATAGAAATTTAGCCCCTAGTAGTTCGCTTCTACAATGGGAAATCTTAAAACGCGAAATATGATGTTTTCAGCTCTAGAACTAACGCTAATTTTATTGGTCGCCGCTGTATTGGGGGTGGTGGCCTTTCGCATGCTGCATTTGCCACCTATGCTGGGCTACCTGACGGTCGGAATTTTGATCGGGCCGCATGCGTTAGGTTTGGCTAGTAATAGCTCCACTACGCATTTGCTAGCGGAATTCGGCGTGGTTTTTCTGATGTTCTCCATAGGCTTGGAGTTTTCGCTGCCCAAGCTTTTGTCTATGCGCAAAGCGGTGTTTGGCCTAGGTATGGCGCAAGTGGTATTGACCACGGGTGTTGCTATGCTCTGTGGTTGGCTGATGGCGGGTTTATTACCTCAGACCTTTGATATAGGTTGGGGCGCATCTTTTGCACTGGGTGGTGCGTTATCTATGTCATCCACTGCCATCGTATTAAAAATGCTGACTGAGCGACTCGAGTTAGAGACAGACCATGGTCGTCGCATCACAGGTATTTTGTTATTTCAAGATTTAGCCGTCGTACCTTTACTGATTCTGGCGCCCGCCATTGCCCATCCTGGTGGCGATCTACTACAAACATTAGGCATCGCTGCGCTTAAGGCAGCGCTAGTTTTGTTTTTGCTGCTTTACCTAGGTCATCATTTATTACGCCGTTGGTTTCGCATCGTAGTGCAACGCCGTTCGCAAGAACTGTTCATGCTTAATCTCTTGCTTATCACCTTGGGTGCAGCATGGATTACTGAGATGGCCGGACTATCACTGGCATTGGGTGCATTTATTGCAGGCATGCTGATTTCGGAAACGGAATATCGTCTGCAGGTTGAGGAAGATATCAAACCCTTTCGCGATGTATTGCTAGGTTTATTTTTCATCACTATTGGTATGTTATTGAATATACGCTTAGTGATAGAGAGTTGGCCTATCGTTTTGTTATTGCTCGTGGTGCCTGTTTTATTAAAGTTTGGTTTGATTGCAGTCCTAGCGCGCATGTTTGGCGCGAGTGCAGGGGTAGCCATTCGTACGGCCTTAGGTTTGGCACAAGCAGGTGAGTTTGGTTTTGTATTGTTGAATCAAGCAGGTGGTTTAGATTTAGTTGATCCTGAATTGGTGCAACTCATACTCGCTGCGATGGTCTTGTCTATGTTGGCTGCACCTTTAATGATTGCCAACGCAAATAAAATCGTTCTTAAGCTTTCTAAGAATGAATGGATGTTGCAATCACTTGCGTTAACAGAAATTGCAACGCGCACTATGAGTGAAGAAAAACATATCATCATTGCTGGCTTTGGCCGTAGTGGACAAAGTCTGGCGCGCTTACTCGAAGAAGAAAATATTCCTTATCACGCATTAGATTTAGATCCTGCGCGCGTAGCTGAAGCGCAGAGTGCAGGCGCACGTGTTTCATACGGTGATGCAATCCGACGTGAGAGTTTGATTGCAGCAGGTATACATAGAGCAGCTGCGATCGTGATTACTGTGGCAGATACCCATACATCGATCAAGATTTTGCATTATGCAAATGAGTTAGAGCCTGCAGTACCTGCAATCGTGCGTAGTGCGCATGAAGATGACATTGATAAATTACGTGCAGGTGGTGCGGATGAAGTGGTGCCTGAAACCATGGAAGGTAGTTTGATGTTGGCATCGCACGCTTTGTTAGTCATGGGTGTGCCTTTGCCGCGTGTAGTACAACGAGTGCAAGCAGTGCGTAGTGAGCGTTATGCTTCCTTACGTGGTTATTTCCATGGTTTGGGTGATATAGCAGACGATGCTGAACATTTACAAGTTCGCTTACATTCTGTTTTACTCAACGATAAAGCAGCTTCTATCGGAGAGAAATGTGGAGAATTGAAGCTCAATGAATTTGGTGCCGAAATCACTGCAGTGAGGCGTGGCAAAACGCGTATTCCTTTTTCACCAGAGACACAATTAGAATCGGGTGATGTGGTGGTAGTACGAGGTAATGCATCAGCCATTGAATTAGCGGAAGCGTATTTACTCAAGCATTAAACTTAGACTTAAATCACGCACGCAGCACTAATGTTTTAATTTTCTAGATAGATCAATACGAATAAAAATATGGATGTAACAGAACGCATACTTGGCATTATATTGCCGGTGTTTTTTATTATTACCGCAGGCTATATTTATGCACGTTTGCGTGGTGAGGTTGTTAAAACCCATCTTTTTTCAGTCAATCGTCTCTGTGTAGAACTGCTCTCACCGCTACTATTATTTTCTGCGCTCGCTGCTAAAGACTTTGATCTAGTAGAGAACTTACCCTTGATGTTAGCAGGCGGTTTGATTGCAATAGGTTCCGCTTGTATCGCATGGCCTGTTGCGCGTTTGTTGGGTTATGACGCGCGGACTTTTGTGCCGCCTATGATGTATAACAACTGCGGCAATATGGGCTTGCCACTTGCTGTACTTGCATTTGGTTCAGTAGGCTTGTCACAAGCCGTTGCTTTGTTTGTAGCCTGCAGTTTGGTTTATTTCACACTGGGCATACGTTTACTTGAAAGCG
Source organism: Pseudomonadota bacterium (assembly GCA_041176585.1). Classification (GTDB taxonomy): domain Bacteria; phylum Pseudomonadota; class Gammaproteobacteria; order Burkholderiales; family Burkholderiaceae_D; genus Pernthalerella. The sequence continues at coordinate 12,583 of JBEDCU010000066.1, read as the reverse complement.
GACGAGCTGAGGGCAGGCAATCGCATTGGGATATGTTTGCAACACCTATGATGTTTGCCATGTTAAGTGGCATTGTCTTTGCAGCATGTCGTTGGACCTTGCCCGCTATCTTATTGCAAGCTTTAAGAATGATAGGTGAGGCAAGTATTCCTCTGATGTTGATAGCACTTGGTGTGCGTATGACGGATATGAATTTACGGTCTTGGCGTATAGGTTTGGTGGGTGCGCTGGTATGTCCACTTGCAGGATTAGCGATTGCTATGATGATCGATCCAATCATCTCGCTCACATCAGTGCAACGTGGACAGATGTATTTATTTGCTGCATTGCCACCAGCTGTATTTTCTTTTATGGTGGCAGAGAGTTATAAGCAAGAACCTGAAAAAGTAGCAGCGATTGTTATGCTGGGTAATTTAGCATCGCTATTGTTTGTGCCTTTAGGTTTATGGATGGGGCTTTGAACAAGCCCCATCTACCCAATTTTATTTATTGCGCTTGCTAGGCTTTCTTTTCTTTCTTCGCATTAGCTAGGATGGTGGATAAATATTTTCCAGTAAAACTAGCTGAATTTTTAGCGACTTGTTCAGGCGTGCCACTAGCGATAATTTGACCACCACCTGCGCCGCCTTCTGGTCCCAAATCTACTACCCAATCTGCAGTTTTAATCACATCGAGATTGTGTTCAATGATGACGAGAGTATTGCCTTGATCACGTAAGCGATGTATCACTTTCAATAGCAAAGCAATGTCATGGAAATGCAAACCTGTTGTAGGCTCATCAAGAATATAAAGCGTACGCCCTGTATCGCGTTTAGAAAGTTCGAGTGAGAGCTTCACGCGTTGTGCTTCGCCGCCCGATAAAGTGGTGGCACTTTGACCTAAGCGTATGTAACCAAGTCCTACATCTAGCAGTGTTTGTAATTTGCGTGCAATCAGTGGAACTGCTTTAAAGAATTCAAACGCATCCTCTACTGTCATGCCTAATACTTCAGTAATGTTTTTACCTTTGTATTGAATTTCTAGTGTTTCACGGTTGTAGCGTTTGCCATGACACACATCACAAGGAACATAAACATCGGGTAGAAAATGCATTTCTACTTTAATGACGCCATCACCCTGACAAGCTTCACAACGTCCACCTTTCACGTTAAAAGAAAAACGGCCAACTGAATAGCCGCGTTCTTTCGCTTGTGGCACGGTAGCAAACAAATCACGAATCGGGGTGAATAAACCTGTGTAAGTAGCCGGATTAGAGCGAGGTGTTCTTCCAATTGGTGCTTGATCGACTGAAATCACTTTATCGAAATGCTCAAGGCCGGTGACGTTATCGTAGTCAGCGGGTTCGGTTTGTGATCCATATAAATGCCGTGCGAGCACATGATAAAGCGTGTCATTCACGAGTGTAGATTTTCCCGAACCAGAAACACCAGTAATGCAAGTCAGTAAACCAACTGGTAAATTGAACGTGACATTTTTTAAATTATTGCCACGTGCGCCAGACATCACTAATTGTTTTTCAGTGTTATTCGTGTGACGTTTTTCAGGGATGGCAATCGAGAGTGCGCCACTTAAATATTGTGCAGTGAGTGACTTGCGACTTTTCATAATGTCAGCCAAGGTACCTTGCGCGATCACTTCGCCACCATGTACACCTGCACCTAAACCCATATCAATCACATGATCTGCGCAGCGTATCGCATCTTCATCATGCTCTACGACTAATACGGTATTGCCTATGTCGCGTAAATGTTTAAGTGTTGCAATCAACCTGTCATTGTCACGTTGATGCAATCCTATCGAAGGCTCATCGAGTACATACATCACACCAGTTAAGCCGGATCCAATTTGCGAAGCTAATCGTATGCGTTGCGCTTCGCCGCCTGAGAGTGTGTCAGCACTGCGATCCAAGGATAAATAATCCAGTCCTACATTATTTAAAAAAGTTAAGCGCGCGACGATTTCTTTAATGATGCGATCTGCAATCGCTTTTTTTGCACCTTTAAGTTTTAAGGTTTCAAAAAAATGTAAGGCTTCACGTAATGGTTTAGCTGCTACTTGATAAATCGCGCGCTCTTGTGATCCAGTGCCTACTTTGACAAAGCGTGCTTCGACTCGCAGTCGCGCACCGTGACAAGAAGGGCATTCTTTTTCATTGATGAATTTTGCTAATTCTTCTTTAACGGCCATGGAATCAGTTTCGCGATAGCGACGCTGTAAATTTGGTACTACACCTTCAAAGGTGTGTTCACGAATGGCAGTACGACCACGTTCATTGATGTAAGCAAAAGGAATTTTTTCTTTGCCAGATCCATACAACACCGCTTGTTGTGATTTTTCAGATAATTTTTCAAACGGAACTTCAACGTCAAACGCATAATACTTAGCGAGTGAAGACAGCATTTGAAAATAAAATTGATTACGTCTATCCCAGCCTTTTACTGCGCCAGATGCTAATGAAAGATTAGGGAAGGCAACGATACGCTTAGGATCAAAGAATTCAATATGACCTAGCCCGTCACATTCAGGGCAAGCACCCATGGGGTTATTAAAAGAAAATAAGCGTGGTTCAAGTTCTTGTAGTGAATAGCCACAAGCTGGGCAGGCAAATTTATTCGAGAAAATTTGTTCATGCCCGCTATCCATATCTAATGCAATAGCACGACCTTCTGCGAGTCGTAATGAAGTCTCAAAACTTTCAGCTAGTCGCTGTTTAATATCAGCCTTTACTTTGACTCTATCGATCACAACATCAATCGTATGCTTTTCAGTTTTTTTGAGTTTAGGTAGTGATTCAGCTTCAAAGATTTTTGATTTGCCAGTGCCACTTTGAATACGAAAACGCACAAAGCCTTGTGCTTGCATAGCTTCAAATAAATCACTGTGCTCACCTTTGCGATTAGCGACAACGGGCGCCAAGATCATCAGCTTAGTATCTTCGGGCATCTCCATTACAGCATCAACCATTTGCGATACTGATTGCGCAGCGAGTGGGCTTTCAGGATGATCAGGACAGTAAGGTGTGCCTACACGCGCGAATAGCAAACGCAAATAATCATGAATTTCTGTGACAGTGCCCACTGTTGAACGTGGGTTATGTGAGGTAGCTTTCTGTTCAATAGAAATAGCAGGCGATAAACCTTCAATCATATCGACATCTGGTTTTTCCATGAGCTGCAAAAATTGACGTGCATAGGCAGAGAGCGACTCCACATAGCGTCGTTGTCCTTCTGCATACAAGGTATCAAAAGCGAGTGAAGATTTGCCTGAGCCTGAGAGGCCTGTAATCACAATCAATTTATTGCGCGGTAAGTCCAGACTGATGTTTTTCAGGTTATGGGTGCGTGCGCCGCGAATACGAATTTCTTCCATGCTAATGCTTGCCTCGGTTGTGCCTGACTGTTAATGGAGCTTGTCATGATTTATAAAGGATTAAACTTTCTCCTTCATGATAAATACTGCCAATTCAATCATGCCGAATTGGTAAAACCCCTGCGTCTTTTAGTGGGGCAACCTGCTACTATAGCGGGTTTTCAAAGATCGCTTTAATCTCTTAGATTAAGTTGTCATTCGTGTTTATTGTCGGCGCTGTCGTCGTAGGTAGCTGGCTTATAATTGCGACTTGCATGAAAAAATTTCTAAGTCGCAGTCAATCACAGCAAGCTGTTCCGGTTTAACAGGAGAAAAGTATGGCATCGGTTAATAAAGTTATCGTCGTTGGAAATCTCGGGCGTGATCCCGAAACGCGCTACATGCCTAGCGGCGACGCCATGACGAACATCGCCGTCGCAACGACGGATAAATGGAAAGACAAAGCAACCGGTGAACAAAAAGAAGCGACGGAATGGCATCGCATTGCTTTCTTTGGCAAGCTGGCTGAAATCGCTGGGCAGTATTTGAAAAAAGGTTCGCAGGTGTATGTAGAAGGTAAGCTGCGCACGCGCAAGTGGACTGATAAAGACGGTATAGAAAAATATTCAACCGAAATCATTGCAGATAGTTTGCAAATGTTGGGTAGTCGTCAGGGTGGTGGTAGTGCGCCTATGGATGAGATGGGATCTTCTGCGCCAAAGTCTGGTGCGCCACGTGCTCCTGCTAAGCAAGTCCCCAATATGTCCGAGATGGATGACGATATTCCATTCTAATTTTTGTTGAAATCATCATCCTGCCTTGCAGCGTGAGGTAGGATGAATCGCTGCAGTTAACCTAGCATCCATCAAGTGCGATGCTGCTCTCGGTGCGATACATATGGCACGCCTTCCCAGACTGGTCGTTCCTGGCCAACTTCATCACATCCTTGCTAAAGGCCATAATCAGCAACCCGTGTTTAGGGAAGATGTTGACTATCAAGCATTTCTTCGTTGTTTGAAAGACGCAGCGCATCAGTATGAAGTTGCATTGCATGCCTATATCTTGCTGCCAACACGTATACAGCTGCTAGCCACACCTTCTACAGAACTGGGTTTAGGCAGAATGATGCAAGCCCTAGGTCGACACTATGTTCCTTACTTCAATGCGCGCCACGCTCGTACAGGCAGTTTGTGGGATGGTCGATTTAGAGCGACGGTGTTGGAGCCATCGCAGTATTTTTTACCTTGTTGCATCATGATGGAATATCAATCGATTACAGCAGGGATGAGTGCTGAGTTAGCTAGCTATCCTTGGTCTAGTCATGCGCATCACCTAGGTTTAGAAAAAAATCCTGTGATTACAGACCATCCTGAATACTGGGCTTTGGGAAATACGCCCTTTCAAAGAGAAGCAGCCTATAAAACTTTGTCCGAATTCGTGCCGCAAGCCAGTTTGGTGGAGGAAATTGAAACCGCCACCCAAAAAGCCTGGGCCTTGGGATCGGAAGAATTTAAGCGGCAACTGGCTAAATTGACACCGCGCAGACTGTCGCCAGTGGCGCGGGGCCGGCCATCTAAATCGATAAAGTTGCTTAAAGACATCAAAACTAATGCAGAGTCTTAAGCAAGTCGCTCCAAAACCCATCTATAAGCTATATTTTATTTATTCTGTCCCCAATTAAGTTTGCATCATTTGGATGCAGGATTAAAATAGGTTCAGACCCTATTTATTTTTGATTGATGTACAGCTGTCCTTGCTCTATCCTTCACGGTTCTATTGAAAATGGCTGTGGAGAATTGCGATGCAAGCCCAAGGACTGTACGACCCAAAAAATGAACATGACGCCTGCGGCGTAGGTTTTATTGCGCATATCAAAGGACAGAAAAGTCACTCTATCGTTGAGCAAGGTCTGCTCATTCTGCAAAACTTAGATCACCGCGGTGCTGTAGGTGCCGACAAGTTAATGGGCGATGGCGCCGGCATATTGATACAAATTCCTGATCAGTATTATCGTGATGAGATGGTCAAGCTAGGTGTGCATTTGCCACCACCTGGTGAGTACGGCGTAGGCATGGTGTTCTTGCCCAAAGAAAATGCATCGCGCATAGCTTGCGAACAAGAGATAGAACGTGCAGTCCATGCAGAAGGGCAAGTGGTATTGGGTTGGCGTGATGTGCCAGTCAATCTGGACATGCCTATGTCACCAACTGTGCGTGAGAAAGAACCTGTCATACGCCAAATTTTTATCGGTCGTGGTCAGGACATCATGGTCACCGATGCATTAGAGCGCAAACTCTATGTCATACGTAAAGCATCTGGTCATGCGATTCAAGCTTTGAATTTATTGCATGGCAAAGAATTTTTTGTGCCATCTATGTCAGCACGTACCGTGGTCTACAAAGGTCTGTTATTAGCAGATCAAGTCGGTGTGTATTACCGTGATTTGCAAGATCCAAAATGTGTCTCCGCATTGGCTTTAGTACATCAGCGTTTTTCAACCAACACTTTCCCTGAATGGCCGCTCGCTCATCCTTATCGCCTACTCGCGCATAACGGTGAGATCAATACCGTTAAAGGTAATTTCAATTGGATGCGTGCGCGTGAAGGCGTGATGAAATCCGCTGTGTTAGGTGAAGATTTACAAAAACTTTTCCCACTGATTTATGAAGGTCAGTCAGACACAGCGTGTTTTGATAATGCACTCGAATTATTGGTGATGGCGGGCTATCCAATTGCGCAAGCGATGATGATGATGATTCCAGAGGCTTGGGAAAATCATACACTGATGGATGACAATCGTCGTGCATTCTATGAATATCATGCTGCCATGATGGAGCCATGGGATGGTCCCGCAGCAATGGCATTCACCGATGGTCGTCACATAGGCGGCACCCTAGATAGAAATGGATTGCGTCCAGCGCGTTATATCGTTACCGATGATGACTTAGTAGTGATGGCTTCTGAATCAGGTGTATTGCCTATTCCTGAATCAAAAATTATTCAAAAATGGCGTCTACAACCAGGCAAAATGTTTTTGATTGATTTAGATGCAGGTCGCATCATCGATGATAAAGAATTAAAAGATACCTTCGCAAATGCTAAACCTTATAAGCAGTGGATTGATTCTGTCCGCGTTAAATTGGATGAGCTGAAATCAACAGAAGAGCATCAAGATAGCAAAATTCCTCTGTTAGATAGACAGCAAGCATTTGGTTATACCCAAGAAGATTTGAAATTTCTCATGTCGCCTATGGCAGCTAATGCAGAAGAGGCGACTGGTTCTATGGGTAATGACTCGCCATTGGCAGTCATGTCGAATAAAAATAAAACGCTCTATAACTATTTCAAACAACTATTTGCACAAGTAACGAATCCGCCGATTGATCCGATTCGTGAAGCGATGGTGATGTCACTGGTTTCTTTTATTGGTCCTAAGCCTAATCTGCTTGATACCAATAACATTAATCCTCCTATGCGTTTAGAAGTGTCGCAGCCCATACTTGATTACAAAGATATGACTCGACTGCGTAACATAGGTGATCACACGGGTGGAAAATTCCGCTCCTTCGAATTAGATATTTGTTATCCCACAGCTTGGGGCAAAGAAGGTGTGGAGGCACGCCTTGCATCATTGTGTGCGCAAGCAGTCGATGCTGTGAAATCTGGCCATAATATTTTAATTATTTCTGATCGTAAGATAGATGCCAACAATGTTGCTATCCCAGCTTTGTTAGCAACCTCAGCGATTCATCAACATTTAGTTGGTCGTGGTTTGCGTACTTCTGCAGGTCTGGTTGTGGAAACTGGTTCAGCACGTGAAACCCATCACTTCGCTTTATTAGCGGGCTATGGAGCAGAAGCGATTCATCCTTACTTAGCGATGGATACCTTGGCAGATATGGCTAAAGGATTGCCAGGAGATTTATCGCCAGAGAAAGCAATTTATAACTTCCAAAAAGCAGTCGGCAAAGGCTTGTTGAAAGTGTTTTCTAAGATGGGTATTTCCACATACATGTCTTACTGTGGTGCCCAAATCTTTGAAGCCATAGGGTTGAATAAAGGCTTGATCGAGCAATATTTCAAAGGCACTGCATCTAATGTTGAAGGCATAGGTGTATTTGAAGTCGCAGAAGAAGCATTGCGTTTACATCATTTAGCTTTTAGTGCTGACCCAGTATTGGCGCATGCATTAGATGCAGGTGGTGAATATGCTTATCGTGTGCGTGGCGAAGACCATATGTGGACGCCTGATGCGATTGCAAAATTACAGCACTCTACACGCGCAAATAATTTCAACACCTATAAAGAATATGCGCAGATCATTAATGATCAATCTAAGCGTCATATGACTTTGCGTGGTTTATTTGAATTTAAAATCGATCCATCTAAAGCCATTCCTTTGGATGAAGTTGAATCAGCCAAAGAAATCGTCAAGCGTTTTGCTACCGGTGCTATGTCACTCGGTTCTATTTCTACTGAAGCGCATGCAACCTTGGCGATAGCCATGAACCGTATCGGTGGTAAGTCCAACACTGGTGAAGGTGGTGAAGATGAAAATCGCTATCGCAATGAATTGCGCGGCATTCCCATCAAAAAAGGCGATACGCTTGCTTCCATCATAGGTAAGGATCGCGTAGAAGTTGATTTACCTTTGCAAGATGGTGATTCACTGCGCTCAAAAATCAAACAAGTTGCTTCAGGTCGTTTTGGTGTGACCACCGAGTACCTCACATCAGCTGAGCAAATTCAAATCAAAATGGCGCAGGGTGCAAAGCCTGGTGAAGGTGGTCAGCTTCCAGGTCATAAAGTCTCTGAGTACATTGCTAAATTGCGTTTCTCCGTACCAGGTGTGGGATTGATTTCACCACCACCGCATCATGATATTTATTCGATTGAAGATTTAGCGCAGTTAATTCACGATTTAAAAAACGCAAACCCTACTGCATCAATTTCAGTCAAGCTGGTATCGGAAGTGGGTGTTGGTACGGTTGCAGCGGGTGTGGCTAAAGCGAAAGCGGATCATGTTGTGATCGCCGGTCATGATGGTGGAACAGGTGCATCACCACTGTCATCGGTGAAGCATGCAGGCTCACCTTGGGAATTAGGATTGGCAGAGACACAGCAAACTTTAGTGTTGAACCGTTTGCGTAGTCGTATTCGTGTACAAACAGATGGCCAGATTAAAACGGGTCGTGATGTTGTGATCGCTGCTTTGTTAGGTGCAGATGAATTAGGTTTTTCTACCGCACCGCTGGTAGTAGAAGGCTGCATCATGATGCGTAAGTGTCATTTGAATACTTGCCCAGTTGGTGTGGCTACACAAGATCCTGTGTTGCGTGCGAAATTCCAAGGTAAGCCAGAGCATGTGGTGAACTACTTCTTCTTTGTGGCAGAAGAAGCGCGTCAAATCATGGCCCAGTTAGGCATTAAAACATTCAATGAATTGATAGGTCGTACCGATTTACTCGATAAATCAAAAGCTATCACGCATTGGAAAGCACAAGGTCTGGACTTTAGTAAGATTTTCTATCAACCGAATGTGCCTGCGTCAGAACCACGCTATCAGGTAGAGACGCAAGATCATGGTTTAGAAAAAGCGCTAGATCATAAATTAATCGCACAAGCAAAACCTGCCATTGATAGAGGTGAAAAAGTCTCTTTCATTTCACCAGTTAAGAATTTAAATCGTACGGTAGGCGCGATGTTGTCGGGTGAAGTGGCGAAAAAATATGGTCATGAAGGTTTGCCAGATGACACCATACACATTCAGTTGCAAGGTACAGCTGGACAATCATGTGGTGCATTTTTAGCGCATGGTGTGACGCTAGACCTAGTCGGTGAAGGCAATGACTATGTAGGTAAGGGATTGTCAGGTGGTCGTATTATCGTGCGTCCTAATACTGAGTTCCGTGGTCGCGCATTTGAAAACATCATCATTGGTAATACCGTGTTGTATGGCGCAATTGCAGGTGAAGCTTTCTTCAATGGTGTAGCAGGCGAACGTTTTGCTGTGCGTAATTCAGGTGCGATCACTGTGGTTGAAGGCACTGGCGATCATGGTTGTGAATACATGACTGGTGGTACGGTGGTTGTGCTGGGTGCGACGGGTCGTAATTTTGCAGCAGGTATGTCAGGTGGTATTGCTTACATCTATGATGAAGATGGTAGCTTTGCGCATAAATGTAATCTCTCTATGGTTACATTAGAAAGCGTGTTGAGTGTGGCTGATCAAGAAAGCAAACTTGATAAATCTATTTGGCATAGTTTGAAACGCAATGGCGAAGTTGAGGCAGATGAAGCAATTGTCAAAGGTTTGATAGAGCGTCATTTCAAACACACTGGCAGTACGCGTGCACGTAATCTCTTAGATGATTGGACCAATGCACGTAGCAAATTCGTTAAAGTATTCCCATCTGAGTACAAGCGTGCTCTAGGTGAAATGCATGCTGCGAAAACTGTTAAAGCAAAAGAAAAAGCACTTGCTTAAAGATGTCATAGTTGATCGGTGATGCTATGTGTCACCGATAATTTTCTACACAAAATATTGTGAGTAAAAAATGGGAAAAGTAACTGGTTTTATGGAATTTAAACGCTTGCAAGAAGCAAGCGAAGCTCCTCAGGCGCGTAAAAAACACTACAAAGAATTTCAACTGCATTTGTCTGATGCAGATGCAAAGACTCAGGGTGCGCGTTGTATGGATTGCGGCATTCCTTTTTGTAATACAGGCTGTCCAGTCAACAACATCATCCCTGATTGGAATGATCTTGTTTATAACGGCAATTATGAAGAAGCGTTAGAAACACTGCATTCAACGAATAATTTTCCAGAGTTCACTGGAAGGATTTGTCCTGCTCCATGTGAAACAGCATGTACCTTGGGCATTAATGATGATCCAGTCGGTATTAAATCAATCGAGCACTTCATCATCGATAAAGGTTGGGAAAATGGTTGGGTCAAACCATTACCTGCAGCTGCAAAAACAGGTAAGAGAGTAGCGGTGGTAGGTTCTGGTCCTGCAGGTATGGCAGCAGCGCAGCAGTTGGCGCGTGTTGGTCATGCAGTAACCGTATTTGAAAAAAATGATCGTGTAGGCGGCTTACTGCGTTATGGCATTCCTGACTTCAAAATGGAAAAAACACATATCGATAGACGGGTCGAGCAAATGCAAGCTGAAGGTGTGACTTTCCGTACCGGTGTGTTAGTTGGTAAGGATTTTCCTGCAGAGATTTTGAATCTAGCTAAAGAAACGATTTCACCTGAACAGTTAAACAAAGAGTTTGATGCAGTTGTGATTGCAGGTGGTGCTGAAGTGCCGCGTGACTTGCCAGTTCCAGGTCGTGAATTACAAGGCGTGCACTATGCAATGGAATTTCTCCCATTACAAAATAAAGTTAATGCGGGTGATAAAGTAAAAGATCAAATCATGGCTACTGCTAAGCATGTAGTGGTGATCGGTGGTGGTGATACAGGTTCGGATTGTGTTGGTACCTCGAATCGACACGGCGCGACATCAGTGACGCAATTTGAACTTTTACCTCAGCCACCTGAGGTTGAAAATAAACCTATGGTTTGGCCTTACTGGCCGACTAAGATGCGCACTTCTTCTTCACATGAAGAAGGTTGTGAGCGTGATTGGGCAGTAGCGACAAAACGCTTAGAAGGTAAAAACGGAAAAGTTGAAAAACTGATTGCTGCGCGTTTAGAGTGGAAAGACGGCAAGATGTCAGAAGTGCCTAATTCCGAATTTGAGATGAAAGCAGATTTAGTTTTATTAGCAATGGGTTTTGTCTCACCCGTGGCAACAATATTAGATGCGTTTGGTGTTGAAAAAGACGCGCGTGGCAATGCGCGTGCTAGCACAGATGGCGAAGGCTGTTATCACACCTCAAAAGCAAAAGTCTTTGCTGCTGGTGATGTACGTCGTGGACAGTCTTTAGTTGTGTGGGCTATCCGTGAAGGGCGTCAATGCGCGCGCGCAGTAGATGAATTTTTAATGGGTTCATCTATATTGCCGCGTTAATTCAAGGATTAACAAGGATTTCATGCCTTGTTTGTTTTTAATTGATGAAATAGCCAGCATGCGCTGGCTATTTTCACAATTACAAGTTCTCACTCTCAATAGCGTAATTACGGTCAGAAAAAAGGGCTGCATGCATTACAATCTCGATAATCATTGTTGATTTGGCCATCTCGTGTCTCCTCTTGTAGAAATTCGCAGCTTGCAATTTGCCTATGGCGACAGACCCTTGTTGTCAGGCTTGGATATGGTTTTCCCGCGCGGACAAATCATTGCCGTAATGGGCGGCTCGGGTTCGGGTAAGACCACGGTGTTGCGTTTAATCGGTGGTCAGTTGCGCGCTCAATCAGGCAATGTGATTGTGGATGGTAAAGAAGTCGCTGCGTTGACTCTGAGTGATTTATACGCAATGCGTCGCAAAATGGGTATGTTGTTTCAACATGGCGCTTTATTCACAGATTTAACTGTGTTTGAGAATGTTGCTTTCCCTTTGCGCGAACATACCAATTTATCTGAGTCCATGCTGCATGATTTAGTGCTGTTGAAATTACATGCAGTGGGTTTATCGAATGCGGCGCATCTCAAGCCGGCAGAAATTTCTGGTGGTATGGCGCGACGTGTTGCACTAGCTCGTGCAATTGCCTTAGATCCGCAATTGATTATGTATGACGAACCTTTTGCAGGACTTGATCCCATCTCTATGGGTGTGACCGCGAATTTAATTCGTAAACTCAATGATGCATTAGGTTCTACATCAATACTTGTTTCACATGATGTGCATGAATCATTTTTGATTGCAGATTATGTTTATTTTCTTTCGCAAGGTCGCATCGTAGCGCATGGCACGCCAGATCAAATGCGGGAATCGAGCGATCCTTACGTCATTCAATTTGTGAACGCACAAGCTGATGGTCCAGTGCCGTTTCATTATCCTGGCCGTTCTCTTGCAGAACAGCTAGGTTTGTCGGAGCATGCAAAATGATGCAGACACTGACAACGGGATTGGCGAAGTTGGGTGCGTTGGTGAGAATCATGCTCATAAATTTAGGGGCTGCTACCCGTACTTTTGTGACTTTGTTAGCGGGATCGGGGGCTTTATTACGTCGCCCGCGTTTAGTAACGGATCAAATTCATTTCATTGGTAATTACTCCTTAGTGATTATTGCGGTATCAGGATTATTTGTCGGTTTTGTACTTGGATTACAAGGCTATTACAC
>JBEDCU010000065.1:0-3275 GCA_041176585.1 Pseudomonadota bacterium | reverse complement strand
GACTGGTTAGTAATTCCCCCTCGTGATGTCCACTACCTTAGAAATTAAATCCAAGCCTCGTTGGGAGCGCCGTAAAGATGCTCGTCCTCAGGAGGTATTAGCTGCTGCTCTCGATATTTTTGTTGAGCGCGGCTATGCCGCTACACGCCTTGACGATGTGGCAGCGCGTGCAGGCGTTTCTAAAGGCACACTTTATTTATATTTTGAAAACAAAGAAGAGTTATTTAAAGCAGTGGTGCGTGAAAATCTCGTACCGGCATTGAATGAAGCGGAAGATTACGTAGAAAGTTATTCAGGTAGCAGCACAGACTTACTAAGAGAATTTATTCTGGCTTGGTGGAAGCGTATTGGTGAAACCAAACTATCCGGCATTACTAAACTAATGATGGCAGAATCAGGTAATTTCCCAGATGTTGCTAGCTTTTATCATGAAGAAGTCATCTCACGCGGGAATGCTCTTATTATTCGCGTGTTAGAGCGCGGTATGCAGAGTGGCGAGTTCAGACGCATCGATAAAGTCCATGCTAACCTCGTTATTGTTAGTCCGGTATTAATGCTGATGATGTGGAAGCACTCTTTCAACGCACTACAACCTCATCCCATCTCTACCAACGATTATTTAGACTGTTTTCTAGATTTGATCACACGCGGCTTGCATGCTGCTCCATTGTCTTTTTCGAATACTCAGTAAATCTATGCAAATTCGTCTACCTCGTCTTCTCCTAATTATTATTGCCATCGTAGTTGTGATTGGTATTGCTATGAGTTTTTTCCGTAGCCCTGCACCGTCATCCAATCCTAGCGCAGCAAAAAATGCAGCGCCTGCCGCAACAACTAGTGCGATTAAAAATACAACTCTAGAATTTCTGCCGCAAGAAATTTTTAAAGTCACACCCATAGAATTAAAACAAACCATGGCCTTGTCCGGCGCATTACGTGCAGTAGATCAAGCTAGTGTGAAAGCGCGGGTTGCAGCAGAAGTGCGTGAAGTATTGGTACGCGAAGGTGAATCAGTCATTGCAGGTCAAATACTGGTGCGTATGGATACCAGTGAATTTCAAGCACGGGTTGATCAAGCCAAAGGCAATTTACATGCTATGCGCGCACAACTCGATATCGCTACTAGAAATCGTGATAACAATCGTGCTTTACTCGATAAAGGATTTATCTCTCGCGCTGCATTTGATAACACCGCCAGTCAATTCGCAGCAGCACAAGCAAATGTAGAGTCGGCCCAAGGCGCATTAGATATCGTACAAAAATTACTCAACGACAGCGTAGTGAGAGCACCTATCTCCGGTCTGATTGCAGTGCGTAATGTACAACCCGGTGAAAAAGTATCGACTGATTATAAATTACTAGATATTGTGAATTTAAAGAAAATGGAATGTGAAGCTTTAGTGCCAACAAGTGATATTCCTAAAATCAAAATCGGACAAAGTGTTCTATTACACATAGAAGGCTTAACAGAAGAATTCATAGGTAATGTCACGCGCATTAATCCTGCTACCCAAGCTGGTTCTCGTTCTATCGCTATTTATATACAAGTCGCAAATCCACAAGACGTACTCAAAGTCGGTATGTTCGTTGATGCACAACTGGTTTTACGAACTAAAGCGCATGTTATTGCTATCCCACAAACAGCGGTACATAAAGAAAGTAGCGGCGCTTATGTATACGCGCTAGAAAACAATCTCATTGTCAGAAAAAATATCACTCTAGGACAAGAAGGACGTAGTGGTGAAGTCGCATTAATTGAAATCACCTCTGGCCTGAAGGCAGAAGATCAAATCGTAAAAACTGACATGGGTAATCTACGTCCTGGAACAGCAGTGCGTATGACACAAGCCTCAGCGAATAAATAATTTTTAAAGACGAATCATCATGTGGTTTACCCGTATAAGTATAGGCAATCCCGTTCTAGCCACCATGATGATGATGGCTTTTGTGGTATTGGGTTTGTTTTCCTATCAACGCTTACGGGTTGATCAATTCCCAGACATCACCTTTCCTGTTGTGGTGGTGCAGACTGAATATCCAGGCGCATCCCCTGAAACAGTAGAAACAGATATCACACGCAAAGTAGAAGAAGCAGTTAATACCATCAATGGTATTAATAGTCTGACTTCACGCTCTTATGAGGGGCAATCCGTCGTCATCATTGAATTTTCTCTCACCATTGATCCAGCCCAAGCTGCGCAAGATGTACGTGAAAAAGTCGCTTTAGTTAAAACTATCTTCCGTAAAGAAGTAAAAGAACCCCGCATTTCACGTTTTGATCCAGCAGACAGACCAATTTTTTCTATCGCTATTAAAAATGCAGTCGGTAAAAATACCTATAACTTACGTGAGCTGACTACCGTTGCCGATCAGCTGATTAAAAAGCGCTTAGAAAATGTGCGTGGTGTAGGTTCAGTTACCTTAGTCGGTGGCGTGAAACGTGAAATTCAAATTTATGTCAAACCTGCTGAAATGGAAGCATTAGGCATAGGCGTAGATCAAATCATCAATGCTATTCGCAATGAAAATCAAGAACTACCTACCGGTGCTGTACGCGCTTTATCGAATGAACAAGTAGTACAAGTCAGAGGCCGTATTAATCGCCCAGAAGACTTTGCAAATATCGTCGTTGCAAAACGTGGTGGACATGTAGTCAACTTAGGACAAGTAGCACGTATCGTTGACAGCCAACAGGAACAAGAAAGTCTGGCTCTCTTTAATGGTCAACCTACTTTAGCTTTAGATATTTTAAAAGCACAAGGTGAGAACACGATTACGGTTGCCGATGGACTTAAAAAAACCATCGCTGATTTACAACCCACACTAGACGCTTTGCATCCTGGTGTAAAGATGGAAGTCATTAAAGATGGTTCACGTCAAATTCGTGTCGGCGTTGAAAATGTCAGACGCACTTTAATTGAAGGTGCACTACTCACGATTTTGATTGTTTTCTTATTCTTAAATTCTTGGCGCTCTACCGTCATCACTGGACTCACCTTACCAGTTGCTTTAATTGGTACCTTTCTTTTCATGGACATGTTTGGCTTCACTATTAATATGATTACCTTAATGGCTTTGTCATTATGTGTAGGCTTGTTGATTGATGATGCAATTGTGGTGCGTGAAAATATTGTGCGTCACGCTGGTATGAAAGTGAATGGACTCTATAAGACACATAAAGACGCAGCACTGGAAGGCACGGCAGAAATTGGACTGGCAGTATTAGCTACGACTTTTTCTATTGTGGCTGTGTTTTTACCGGTGGGTTTCATGGG
>JBEDCU010000064.1:0-6283 GCA_041176585.1 Pseudomonadota bacterium | reverse complement strand
CTTCTTGTAAACGTAATACGCGTCGTTGTACTTTGCCGGTTGTGGTCATAGGAAGTTGAGCTATGAATTCAATTTCTTTAGGATATTCATAGGGAGCAAGCAAGCCTCGAACATGATTTTGTAAGGCTAGAATTAAAGCAGCATCAGCAGCTTCATTACGCTTAGTTTCTGGTGTTAATACAATATAAGCTTTAACTAATGCGCCCCGTTCTTGATCAGGCTTAGGTACCACAGCAGCATTCACGACTGCAGGATGTTTAATTAAACAGTTTTCAATTTCAGATGGGCCTATGCGATAGCCTGCTGATTTAAACATATCATCAGCACGGCCTTGATACCAAAGATAACCATCTTCATCGACTTTGGCTAAGTCGCCAGTGCGACACCAATCACCGCTATATTTTTCTTGTGTCGCTTTAAGATTACGCCAGTATTCAATAAAGAAAACGGGATCGGGATGATTGTGAATGTCATGACGATGCACAGCGACTTCACCAATCTCACCGGCTTGCACCTTATTACCTTCACCATCAATCACTGCAACTTGATGACCCGGATAAGGTTTACCCATACTACCGGCTTTAGCAGGCCATCTTATAGCGCTATTACCAACGATGTAATTGATTTCAGTTTGTCCAAACATTTCATTGACTGTCACACCTAAAGCTTCTTCAGTCCAGTTGTAAACAGCATCACCTACCGCTTCACCTGCACTCATGATGGCGCGACAATGTAGTTGATAGTGCTGACGTGGTGTAGGTACTGCTTTCATCATCATCTTCAGAGCTGTTGGAAACAGAAAGCTATTCGTTACGCGATATTTTTCCATTAAAGTGAAAGCATGTTCTGCTGAGAAGCGTTGACGACTTGCGACGATAGGCATACCAAAGTAAAGCGTAGGTAATAAGGCATCGAGTAAGCCACCGGTCCATGCCCAATCAGCGGGTGACCAAAATACATCTTCTTGCTGAGGAAACCAATTTTGTGAAGCGACAAAGCCCGTTAAATTCCCTAGCAATGCAGACTGCGGCATGAGTGCACCTTTAGGTGCGCCGGTTGTACCACTGGTGTAAATCAAAATGGCAGGGTCTGAAAATTTTGTGGTTACTGCTGTGAAGTCTGTGCTCGCATTATTTAACGTAGAGTGCCAATCAATACTATTACGTGCATCGCAAGCTATAGTGATTACATGTTGTAGATCAGGACAGCTCGTTTTTATTTTTTCTATATTGTCTATGCCATTTGCATCGGTGATGGCAATCAAAGCTGCACTATCTTGTAAGCGGTATTCCAATGCTTCTGGTCCAAACAAGACCGACATAGGCATAGCGATAGCACCTAATTGATGACAAGCGATATGACATACCGCTACTTCAGGGCGTTGTGGTAAGACGATAGCAACGCGCGACCCACGTGTTACTCCACATGCACGCAACACATGGGACAAACGATTAGCATCCGCTTGTAATTGAGCATAAGTAGTGATGCTATCGCCGTGTTCAGCATCATCACAATAAATCGCAATGCGATTCGGATCATCCGCCCAACGTGTACAGCACCAAGCTGCGATATTGAAATCCTCAGGTACATGCCAGCGAAAGTCGTTGTACAGCGATGCGTAATCATCGATCTGCTCATCGTTCTGATGTAGTGATTTGTTTGTATTTTTGGTCATAATCACTCCAGTATAATGGCTTCTTCTACAGTGATCTTATCTCGCAGGTGAGCGAGAGATTTTTTGATGAAGCCTACTCTTGCTATGAAATCGCATCGTTCTGAATTTATCAACTTACGTGGCTTACGCACGCATGTCATGCATTGGGGTGCAGAAGATGCGCCTAAAATTTTTATGCAGCATGGATGGATGGATGTGGCGGCTTCATTTCAATTTGTGGTGGACTGCTTACAGCAAGATTGGCATGTGATTGCGCATGACTGGCGTGGTTTTGGATTAACTGCACGTGCATCAGCAGATTGTTATTGGTTTGCAGATTACTTAGGAGATTTAGACGCACTGCTTGCACATTATTCTCCAGATGCGCCTGTCAATTTACTCGGTCATAGCATGGGTGGTAATGTCGCGACTTTGTATGCAGGTGTGAGACCCGAGCGTGTCGCTAAGCTCGTTAATTTGGAAGGTTTTGGTTTGCCTGCAACGCAACCTGAACAAGCTCCAGAACGTTATGCAACATGGTTAAACGAACTACGTGTTCCACCCACCATGAAAAGCTATGCAAGTAAGCAAGCAGTAGCACAGCGTTTAATGAAAACCAATCCGCGTTTATTGCCTGAACGTGCTGACTATCTTGCGCAACACTGGGCTGCACCGGATGCAGATGGGCAGTGGCATATTTTGGGTGATCCCGCTCACAAAATTACGAGTGCGATGCTCTATAGAGTCGATGAAGCCATGGCATGTTGGGCAAAAATTCAAGCACCAGTGCTATGGATGGAAGCCAGTGATACTGATATTTGGCGTTGGATGGGACCGAAAGACACTGCACGTTTAGAGATAGATCGCCGTTTGCAAGTCATCCCGAATTGCAAGCAAGCCATGATTGAGGATGCAGGTCATATGTTGCATCATGATCAGCCCGAAGCACTCGCTCAACTTATAGAACCGTTCTTTTCATCTTGAGCAGATCACTACGTTTTTCTGGAAAGCGTAGAATGAGGTCTGACTTCTTCTTTTAATGGTTTTAGCAAGCATGCTGAACGTAGATTTACATTGTCATTCTCATTTTTCAGATGGCGTTTTTGCACCCGCTGAATTAGCAGTACGTGCACAGGCGCAAGGTGTGGATGTGTGGGCACTGACTGATCATGATGAAATCGGTGGCATACCTGAAGCGCGCAAATCTGCATCAGAAGTTGGTTTGAAATTTATCGCCGGTGTGGAAATTTCTATCACTTGGGCAAATAAAACCGTGCACATCGTTGGCTTGAATATCGATGAAAACAGTACTGAATTGCGACAAGGTTTAGCTTCAATAAAAAGCGGACGCTCTGAACGCGGCCAAGAAATGGCTGCGGAACTCGCTAAGGTTGGGATTCACGGTGCCTATGAAGGTGCAGTCAAATATGCAGATCATCCGGCTTCTTTGTCACGTACACATTTTGCTCGCTACATCGTCGAGTTGGGATTGCATGACACTGTAGGCGAGGTATTTCGTCATTATCTTGCAGAAGGAAAGCCCGGCTTTGTACCGCATCCTTGGGGCACTTTAGCCAATGCAGTGAAATGGATACATGCTGCAGGTGGTCGTGCAGTGGTTGCTCACCCAGGCCGTTATGATTTTAATCAGCTAGCTTTAAATGCCATGCTCGATGAGTTTTGTAGTTTGGGCGGTGAAGGAATAGAGGTTGTGACCGGTAGTCATACACCCGATCAATATCAGGAATTTGCCAAGGTCGCCCAGCACTATGGTTTATTGGCGTCACGTGGTTCGGATTTTCATGGGCCAGAAGAGTCAAATTATGATTTAGGAAGTTTGCCTCCATTGCCTGCAGGACTTAAGACTATCTGGCATGATTGGCATAGCGCTTAATTATCAAATTGACACTGGGGCGTTTTTTGAGCTCATGCTGTATGAATTCAACGCTTGAAATTTATCTCCGTGACCAAATATTTAACGCGCTAGCTTAGATCTAGCTAAGTTCTATTTTTGATTAAACCGATTGTGTTGCCTATTTTTCCGACTTCGTTTGGAGCATCCACACTATGAAAAGAATTTTCCTATTTGTTCTGACTAACATCGCAGTGATTGCGGTCATGACGATTATCTTGTCAGTATTAGGGATTGATCGTTATCTGACAGCGCAAGGTTTAAATATTCCTATGTTGCTAGCGTATTCGCTAGTAGCAGGTTTTACTGGTTCGATTTTTTCTTTGCTGATTAGTAAGCCCATGGCCAAGTGGTCAACTGGTGCGCAGGTTATTGAGCAGCCATCAAACTCCACCGAACAATGGTTGGTGGAGACGGTACGTAAACTGGCTGATCGAGCTGGTATAGGTATGCCGGAAGTCGCTGTGTTTGAAGGTGAAGCGAATGCATTTGCAACGGGTGCATTTAAAAATGATGCGCTAGTTGCTGTATCTACTGGCTTGTTAGCGAATATGACGCGCGAAGAAGTAGAAGCAGTGTTAGGCCATGAGATTGCTCACATTGCAAATGGCGACATGGTGACGCTGACCTTGATTCAAGGTGTATTGAACACCTTTGTGATTTTTCTCTCCCGTATAGTGGGCTATGCAGTCGATAGAGCGCTATCTCGCAATAATGATGATGCACCTGGCATAGGCTACACAATCACAGTGATTGTTTGTCAAATTGTGTTCGGCATCATGGCCTCGATGATAGTGGCTTGGTTCTCACGTCATCGTGAGTTTCGCGCTGATGCTGGTTCATCGCACTTGCTCGGTGGGCCGCAGTCTATGATGAATGCGTTGGCTAGATTGCGGAATATGCAGGAAAGTCATTTGCCTGAGTCAGTTGCTGCATTTGGTATTGCGCAATCAGGTGGATTCTTTTCTTTATTTGCTACGCATCCACCGCTAGAAGAAAGAATTGCCGCATTGCAGAGACCGCATTAATTTCTCTGCTTACTTTATGAACGACAGCCAACTGGCTGTCGTATTTTTTTATACCGGCGTTTATATAGTCTCATGAGCCAATTTTTCCAAATCCACCCTGATAATCCGCAACACAGCTTAATCAAAATTTTATAAGTATCTTTATTTTTACGAATGAGCCAATTTTTCCAAATCCATCCTGATAATCCGCAACACCGTTTAATCAAACAAGCGGTACAGATTGTGGATGCAGGTGGCATCATCGCTTTACCGACTGACTCTAGCTATGCCTTGGTTTGTCATCTCGATGATAAGAATGCAGTTGAACGTTTACGACGCATACGAGAAATTGATGACAAACATCACCTGACTTTGCTTTGTCGTGATTTATCCGATATTGCGAATTACGCCAAGGTAGATAATCGTCAGTATCGTTTGTTGAAATCTGCCACGCCCGGTCCTTATACCTTTATTCTCGAAGCCACCAAAGAAGTACCTAGACGGCTTTCTCATCCTTCTCGCAAAACCATAGGCTTACGTGTTCCACAGCATGCGATAGCGCAAGCGCTGTTGGAAGAATTAGGTCAGCCCTTAATTGGCACGACCCTGATGTTGCCGGGTGAGGTATTGCCGCTGAATGATCCCGAAGAAATTCGTGAGTATCTAGAAAAGCAATTAGATTGTGTGATTGATGGTGGTGGTTGCAGTCTAGAACCCACCACGGTGGTGGATTTGACTGGATCTGAGCCAGTGGTGCTGCGTGAGGGACGTGGGTCTATAGGCTTGTTTGCATAAGTCGGTGTTTGAACGGTTCCCTCTGATAAAATCGAGCCAATGAACGATATAGTCCAAGCAATTGCAGTCAACGCTCTGCCTATTCTCTTTGCGATTACCTTGCATGAAGCAGCGCATGCCTATGCAGCCAAGCATTTTGGCGATCTGACAGCCTACGCCCAAGGTCGGATGAGCTTAGATCCTACTAAGCATATAGATTTATTTGGCACTATTTTGATACCGCTAGTTTTAGCACTTTCAAGCAGTCCATTTATTTTTGGTTACGCTAAGCCGGTTCCTGTTGATTTTTCGCTTTTACGCAATCCCAAGCGTGATATGGCATGGGTGGCATTAGCGGGGCCGGCAGCTAATCTCATCATGGCTTTGATGTGGATGATTGTATTATTTTCATTTTATCTTTTCGGATTAGGTGAGGAAGATTATTTTTTTAAAGTTGCAAAAGCCGGTATTTTTATTAATTTAGTTTTATTTGCTTTTAATCTTTTTCCTTTACCCCCTTTGGATGGTGGAAGAATCATGACCAGCATTTTGCCACTGCGTTATGCCGTTAAATTTGCGCGCATTGAACCATATGGTTTTTTCATCGTGCTTGGATTGATGATGTTGAATTTGCTGCACTACTGGATGAAGCCAGTTATGGGTGGCGCATATTTTTTATTAAGTCTACTTATTTATCCCCTTAAATCTCTTTTGAACTGATTCTGCTATGTATCCCGATCGTGTTGTTTCTGGCATGCGTCCTACTGGCGCTATGCATCTTGGTCATTATCACGGCGCGTTAAAAAACTGGGTGAGGTTGCAATCCGAGCATCCATGTTTATTTTTTGTCGCTGACTGGCATGCACTCACCACGCACTATGATGATCCCTCGATTATCGAGTCCAGCACATGGGATATGGTGATTGATTGGTTAGC
>JBEDCU010000063.1:0-23702 GCA_041176585.1 Pseudomonadota bacterium | reverse complement strand
CTACAGGCAAGACACCATAGAACAAAAACGTCATAATGCCTGCAACAACCGAGTCTTCGGTAATTGCCATCATAAGAACAACGTAAATCCATCCAACAGCAGCAATATGCATTAGCTATCCTTTCTTTAGTTCAAGCTGCGAGCATACGTTAAAAATCGGGGAGCTTCATGAGTAAATCAGAACAGACTTCAGCAGCAGGCGCAGCGCAACCAGAGTGGATGCAGCAAATGATGAATCCTCAAGTCTGGCAATCCATGATGACGATGATGCAGAACTTACCGAATGCATCAGCTATGCCGTCCATGCCGAATATGCCAGCGATGCCAAATATTCCCAACATGCCATCGGCGCCGATTCCAGCAAATTTAATCCCACAAGAAAAACTACAAAAGCTACAGCAAGACTATGGCATAGAAATCTCTAAGCTGTGGTCTGACTTAATGAATTCACACACTCCAGAAATTAAAGATCGTCGCTTCAGTGCTCCTGCATGGCACTCTAATGCGATGCATGCATTTAATGCTTCAGTTTATTTATTGAATTCGAAGTTTATGAATGCTTTAGTAGAAGCTGCAGAGGTGGATGCTAAAACACGTAAGAAAATTCGTTTCGCAACCCAGCAAACGATAGACGCTATGTCTCCTTTGAATTTTTTTGCGACCAATCCAGAAGCGCAAGAAAAAATGTTGGCGTCCAAAGGTGAGAGTCTGACGAAAGGCATCATGCATATTCTGGAAGATATGCGTAAAGGGCATATTTCTCAGACAGATGAAACAGCGTTTGAAGTGGGTGTGAATGTCGCCACTTCAGAAGGTGCCGTAGTATTTGAAAATGATTTAATTCAGTTGATTCAATATCGTCCACTAACAAAAAAAGTACATGCACGACCTTTGTTGATCGTCCCACCTTGTATAAATAAATATTACATCCTTGATCTACAGCCAGAAAACTCACTCATACGCTACGCCGTTGAACAGGGCAATACAGTGTTTGTTGTGTCGTGGGTAAATCCGCATGCTGAACTTGGCCATAAAGGCTGGGATGACTACGTGCAAGAAGGTGTGATTGATGCCATCAATGTCGTGCAAGATATAGGCGATGATGATCAAATCAATGCCTTAGGTTTTTGTGTGGGTGGCACTTTGGTGGCGAGTGCGGTTGCTGTGCTTGCAGTACGTAATCAACATCCTGTAGC
Source organism: Pseudomonadota bacterium (assembly GCA_041176585.1). Lineage (GTDB taxonomy): Bacteria > Pseudomonadota > Gammaproteobacteria > Burkholderiales > Burkholderiaceae_D > Pernthalerella. The sequence goes on along the minus strand of JBEDCU010000063.1, from coordinate 22,506 downwards.
TAGTCTTACTTTGCTCACTTCTATGTTAGATTTTTCTGATGTGGGCCCCATTGATGTGTATGTTGATGAATCCCAAGTCGCGCAACGCGAACAAGCTATCGGTCAGGGTGGTTTAATGCCTGGGCGTGATTTCGGGTCTGCATTTTCTAGTTTGCGTTCAAATGATTTAGTGTGGAATTATGTGCAAGCGAATTATTTAAAAGGGGAAGATCCACCGGCGTTTGATTTGTTGTATTGGAATTCAGATAGCACGAATTTACCAGGCCCTATGTTTTGTTATTACCTGCGCAATATGTATTTAGAAAATAATTTACGCGTACCAGGTCGTCTCAGTGTGGGTAAAGACAAAGTCGATTTAGGTAAGGTGCAAGTACCTGCTTTTATTTATGGTTCGCGTGAAGATCATATCGTCCCTTGGATCACTGCCTATCAATCTGTGGGTTTGATTAACACCGAACATAAAGCAAATAATCAATTTGTTTTAGGTGCTTCGGGGCATATTGCTGGTGTGGTTAATCCTCCCGCAAAAAAGAAACGCAGCCATTGGATCAATAAAAAATTACCAAATACACCCGAAGAGTGGTTGGCAGGTGCGACCGAACATGCAGGTAGCTGGTGGACACCATGGTCTGAATTTTTGGCTCTGCATGCCGGTCCTATGATTAATGCGCCTAAAAATTATGGAAATGCGCGTCATAAGCCTATAGAACCCGCACCAGGTCGTTATGTAAAAGTTAAAGCAGAATAATCCAAGCTCTTTGCAATGCAGTATAAAATGGTGCGATGCCGGATATCCTTGGCAAGCTTTTGTTTTATCGGACTATAATCCCCTCAACTAATGCTAGCGCAACGCAGTCTTAGCATCTAAATAAGAGAAATATCTTGCAACGCAAAAATTGGAATTCAGATGACTAGTGCTAAAAAGTCGGCAGATCGCCTAATTAAAAAATATCCGAATCGTCGGCTGTATGACACGCAAACCAGTTCTTACATCACCTTGGTCGATGTGAAACAGTTGGTGCTTGCCAATGAAGAGTTCACTGTTGTGGATGCCAAGACCGAAGACGATCTCACGCGCAGCATTCTTTTGCAAATTATTCTGGAAGAAGAAGCGAATGGCGAACCTATGTTTTCTAGCTCCTCATTAGCGCAAATCATTCGCTATTACGGTCATGCTATGCAAGGCATGATGGGTTCTTATCTAGAAAAAAATATTCAGGTGTTTATCGACATTCAAAACAAGATGACGGAAAACTCCAAGGGTTTAATGGAAGACAAACCTTTTAGTCCTGAAATGTGGACGCAATTCATGAGCGTGCAAGCGCCTATGATGCAAGGCATGATGAGTAACTATATTGAACAAAGTAAGAGCTTGTTCATGCAAATGCAGGATCAAATGCAAAGTCAGGCAAAAAATGTGTTTGGTGGTGCCTTTCCATTCAATCCAACAGCAGCACCTATGCATGGTTCGGAAGACAAGAAATAGCTTAATCTAAATCGCAAGCGCGGTTTACGCAGTGCAAAGGGTACAATGGCGGCTTCGCTCTTGTGCCTTTTTTTCTTCTCATGTCATCTTCAACCTCTGCCGCACCTAAAGTTGGTTTTGTTTCATTAGGCTGTCCTAAAGCCCTAGTCGATTCCGAACAAATTCTCACGCAATTACGCGCAGAGGGTTACGAGACCGCCAAGTCCTATGATGGCGCTGATCTTGTCATCGTCAACACTTGCGGCTTCATCGATGCAGCCGTGCAGGAATCCCTCGATGCGATTGGTGAAGCGCTGCATGAAAATGGCAAGGTGATTGTCACCGGCTGTTTAGGTAAGAAAAAAGATGCAGCCGGTGATGATTTGATACAAAAAATTCATCCCAAAGTGTTAGCTGTCACAGGCCCCCATGCACTGGCAGAAGTGATGGATGCAGTACATGTGCATTTGCCTAAGCCACATGAACCTTTCATTGATTTAGTGCCTGCACATGGGATTAAACTTACACCACGTCATTATGCTTATTTAAAAATTTCCGAAGGATGTAATCATCGCTGTAGTTTTTGCATTATTCCCTCTATGCGCGGTGATCTGGTGTCACGTGCGATTGCTGATGTGATGTTAGAAGCAGAAAATTTATTTAAAGCAGGTGTAAAAGAATTACTCGTCATTTCACAAGACACCAGCGCTTATGGTGTAGATGTGAAATTCCGCACGGGTTTTTGGAATGGCAAACCAGTACGCACGCACATGACTGATCTCGTCAAAGCACTGGGTGAGTTAGCAGCGCAATATGGCGCATGGGTGCGTTTGCATTATGTTTATCCTTATCCGCATGTGGATGATGTGATTGATGTCATGCAGGGCGGGCATGTTTTGCCTTATCTCGATGTGCCATTACAGCACTCACATCCTGATGTACTAAAACGCATGAAGCGACCTGCAAATGGTGAAAAAAATATTGAACGCATACGTGCATGGCGCGATCGTTGTCCTGACATCACGATACGTTCTACTTTTATAGCAGGCTTCCCTGGTGAGACTGAAGCTGAGTTTCAACATCTACTCGATTTTTTACAAGAAGCACAAATCGACAGATTAGGATGTTTTGCTTATTCACCAGTTGATGGCGCAACCGCAAATGCCATAGAAAATCCTGTGCCAGAAGAAGTGCGTGAAGAGCGACGTGGTCGTGTGATGGAATTACAAGAATCGATTTCTAAACAGCGCATGCAAGCCAAGATAGGAAAAAAATATAAAGTCTTGATTGATGCAGTGGATAAGAATGGTGCCACCGCTCGTTCTGCTGCTGATGCACCAGAGATAGATGGTGTGGTGTATGTGAAATTACCCTATGCACCAGAACAAAAATTTAAAGTAGGTGAGTTCATAGAAGTGACAGTGACTGCAGCGGATGCGCATGATTTATGGGCGCATGCAGACTAAAGAGGTGAGTTAGTCATGACGAAAAAGAAATCGCTTCAAACACTATTAACCACCTCGGATTACAAACCACCTCCTGGTTTTGCTGCCTTTCCCACCGCTATACATCATGCATCAACAGTCTTGTTTAAAGATGTTGCAGCACTGCGTGCTCGCAACTGGCAAGATAAAAATGCCTACACCTATGGCTTGCATGGCACACCCACTACATTTACCTTAGAAGCCAGACTGGCTGAGATAGAAGGTGGCACGCATTGTTTGCTAGCGCCAAGTGGTTTAGCAGCAATCGCCATGATTGATTTTGCTTTGTTAAAAACGGGTGACGATGTTCTCATTCCAGAGAATGTATATGGTCCAAATCGTGAATTAGGTAATTGGCTTGCGAAAGATTTTGGTATCGCTGCTCGTTACTATGATCCCTTGATAGGTGAAGGTATTGCAGCACTGATTCAAGACAACACACGTTTGATTTGGACGGAAGCACCGGGTTCAGTTTCTATGGAAATGCCTGACATTCCTGCTATCTGTCGTGCAGCACATGCACGAGGTGTGTTGGTGGCGTTAGATAACACGTGGTCTGCAGGTTTAGTATTTCGCGCATTTGATCATGGTGTGGATGTAGTGATGCAAGCACTGACTAAATATCAGTCTGGTGGTTCTGATGTTTTAATGGGTGCAGTCATTACGCAAGATAAAACCATTCATCAAAAAATAGAATTAGCCCATATGCGTCTTGGTATGGGTGTTTCAGCGGATGATGTGTATTTAGTGTTACGTGGACTAGCAAGCATGAAACTGCGCTTTGAAGCGCATGATGCTGGTGCTCGTGAAGTTGCTAATTGGTTGAAGTACAGAGATGAAGTTGCACATGTTTTGCATCCGGCTTTTCCAGAATGCCCAGGACATGAAATTTGGAAGCGCGACTTTACTGGTGCTGCAGGATTATTTTCTGTAATCTTTAATGAACGTTATTCCGAAACGCAGACCGATGCTTTTATAGATGCATTACAGTTATTTAAAATCGGTTATAGCTGGGGTGGGGCGAATAGTTTGTGTGTGCCCTATCGTATGCAAACTATGCGCAAGCAATGGACGCAAGCAGGGCAGTTAGTTCGATTGAATATAGGACTAGAAGATCCGCAAGATTTAATCGCGGATTTAGAGCAGGCATTGCGCTTGTTGAATTGAGTTTTGAAAAAATATTTGATTAGTTCTAAATCGAACATGTCTTATTCAAACATATCTTAGTCAAACATAAATAAGACACCATCTAAGCCTACAAAATTCAGTGCTACATCAGCTTGAGCACGCACTATCGGTTTGGCGCGAAACGCGACGGATAATCCAGCTACTGACATCATCTCTAAATCATTCGCGCCATCACCCATCACAATCGCAGCTGAAGTCGGTACTCCTAGTGCTTGTGCTTGAATTTCTACTGTGTGACGTTTTTCGCTTGCATCAATAATAGGGCCTATGACACGGCCAGTAAGTTTGTCATCTTTGATTTCAAGTTCATTAGCGCGAGCAAGATCAAAGGTGAGTTGTTGACGCAGTCTGTCAGTGAAAAAAGTAAATCCACCTGAGACTAAGACGGTTCTTAAGCCTGCAGCTTGTGCGCCAGCTAATAATTCATTGGCACCTAAAGAGAGTAAGAGTCTTTCATCAAACACTTGCTGTAGTGCTGAGGCTTCTAGTCCTTTGAGTAGCGCTACACGCTGGGTCAAGCTTTCACGGAAATCTAATTCCCCGCGCATGGCTGCTTCAGTAATGGCGGCTACTTCATTTTTTAAGCCATGTATATCTGCGATTTCATCGATGCATTCAATGGTAATGAGGGTGGAGTCCATGTCCATGACTAAGAGCTTAAAGTCAGAGAGTTTTTTATCTTCCTGCATGAAGCTGTAATCTAATCCCGATTGCAGACAAAGCGTTGCTACTTCTGAGAGTACTGCTGCTGAAGTTGAGACACCATCGCAACGCACTACTTTTTTACTCAATGTCGTAATCGATTGTGCCGATACGAGATCCGCAATTTTTTGTACGTCCTCTGGTTGGACTGTTAAGCCTTGCAAAATAAGCTTCATAATTTTCTGTAATTTACGCTGCTAACGCACGTATCGTTGTTTTGATTTGTGTCACACGGGCAGCAAGGTCAGGCATGGTGGCGGTGAGTCGCAATTTATCTTGTCCTGAGAGTTTAATGTGACGATTTTTTTGTATGAGATCGATGATGCGCATAGGATCAATGGGTGGCTTAGGTTCAAACTGCATGACTAAGGCTTCACTGTGCGCTTCAATTTTAATAATGCCAACTTCTTTAGCAGAGATGCGTAGTCTATGTGTTTCTATCAAGGCTTTAACAGCATCGGGCAATTTGCCGAATCGATCGATTAATTCTTCTTGTAAGTCGCTAATACTGTCTTGTAGTTCACAATTGGCTAAGCGTTTATAGATAGAGAGTCTTTCATGTACGTCACCACAAAAATCTGCAGGTAATAAAGCGGGTACATGTAAATTAATTTCTGTAGTGGTGATGAGTGGTGCTGCCAGATCTGGCTCTTTACCACTCTTGAGTGATTTAACAGCGGCATTCAACATATCGGAATAGAGTTGAAAGCCTATCTCTGTCATTTCCCCAGATTGATTATCACCTAGCACTTCACCGGCGCCACGAATTTCTAAATCATGCATTGCGAGATAAAAGCCACTGCCTAATTCTTCCATTTGCTGAATTGCATCGAGTCTGCGTTGCGCTTGCTTGGTGAGACCATGTACATCATGTACGAGTAGATAAGCATAAGCCTGATGATGCGAACGTCCTACGCGTCCTCGCAATTGATGGAGCTGCGCTAAACCAAAACGATCAGCTCTATGCATGATGATGGTGTTCGCACTCGGCACGTCAATGCCGGTTTCAATAATGGTGGTACAGAGCAGCACATTAAAACGTTGCGCTACAAAATCACGCATGACTTTTTCTAGATCGCGTTCATGCATCTGTCCATGTGCAATCGCGATACGGGCTTCCGGCAAGAGTTCTTCTAATTTCGCACGTCGGTTTTCAATGGTCTCTACTTCATTGTGGAGAAAATAAATTTGACCACCACGTTTTAATTCACGTAAACAAGCTTCACGTATGACAGATTCTGATTCACTACGTACAAAGGTTTTAATTGCGAGTCGTTTTTGTGGAGCCGTCGCAATGATGGAGAAATCACGTAAACCTTCGAGTGCCATACCTAATGTGCGTGGTATCGGTGTGGCTGTGAGGGTTAAAACATCAACTTCTGCACGCAACGCTTTAAGTGCTTCTTTTTGGCGCACTCCAAAGCGATGTTCTTCATCGATGATGACTAAACCTAAGCGTGAAAATTTTATATCTGGTGACAGTAATTTATGGGTGCCGATCACAATATCGAGCGTGCCTTCTGACATGCCTTTTAATGCGAGTGTGATTTCTTTACCGCTTCTAAAGCGGGAGAGTTCAGCAATTTTTACAGGCCAGTCTGCAAAGCGATCTGCAAAAGTTTGAGCATGTTGTTCAGCGAGTAGAGTAGTGGGCGCTAAGATAGCGACTTGTTTGCCACCCATAACCGCGACAAATGCAGCACGTAAAGCGACTTCTGTTTTACCAAAACCGACATCACCACAAATTAGTCTATCCATAGGACGACCGGATGTCATGTCACTAATGACATTAGTAATCGCAGCCTGTTGGTCTATGGTTTCTTCAAATCCAAAGCTCTCTGCAAAGGCTTCATAATCATGTGCAGAATATTCAAATGCATGACCTTGTCGTAGAGCTCTTCGTGCATACAGATTGAGTAATTCAGCCGCAGTGTCACGCACTTGCTCTGCAGCGCGACGTTTTGCTTTTTCCCATATGCCTGAACCGAGTGCATGCAAGGGAGCGTCATCTGGTGAAGCACCCGAATAGCGTGATATCACATGGAGTTGTGAAACTGGTACATAAAGTTGTGCTTCTTTTGCATATTCAAGATGTAAAAATTCTGTTTCACCTTCACCCATGTCCATACTGATTAATCCGTGGTAGCGGCCTATGCCATGATTCATGTGTACAACTGGATCACCGATTTTTAACTCGGAGAGATCGCGCACCATGGATTCAACTTGCGTCACACCTTCTTGTTTGCGTCGTCCAGTGCGACGAACAGTGCCAGCATAGAGCTCGTTCTCTGTGACGAAGGCAATGTTGGCGAGTTCATCCAAGAGCTGACAACCTTCATGCAACGGTGCTACGCACAGCATGAGTTTTTCATCGGAGGCGATGAAGTCTTGTAGGCTATCCGCTACTGGTAAGGACAGATGGTATTCATGAAAATACTGCTGTAAGGTTTCACGTCGTCCATTTGACTCTGCACAAATCATGACGCGCTTATCAGTTTGCGTCAGATAGGCACGTAAATTAATTAGTGGATCATCCGCACGTCGATTAACTGTGATGTTGGGTAAGGGTGTGGATAAGGAAGAGGCTGCATCTTTATCATGAATGATCCAACGACCAAAGGGTTTGGCCAAGGTGAAAAAATCTTCATCATTGAGAAAGATAGATTCTGGCGGTAATAAAGGTCGTTCACGATCTGATTTTAAAAATCCATAACGTGAACGTGTATCAGACCAGAAACGTTGTATGGTGCTATCGATATCGCCGACTAAAGCAAAGGTGGCATCTTTGGGTATGTAATCAAATAAGGTCGCAGTGTTTTCAAAAAACAGCGGTAGATAATATTCAATACCTGCGGATGCAATCCCACTACCTATGTCGCGATATATATTCGTTTTCGATGGATCACCTTCAAACACTTCACGCCAGCGTCCACGAAATGCGCTGCGTGCTGCTTCATCCATAGGGAACTCACGCCCTGGTAATAAGCGAACTTCTCGAACTGGATACAGTGAGCGCTGGGTATCGGCATCAAAGGTACGTATGGTTTCTATGGTGTCGCCAAATAAATCGAGTCGATAAGGCAGCGCTGAACCCATAGGGAAGAGATCGATTAAACCACCACGTACTGAATATTCTCCAGGTGACATGACTTGTGTCACATGCGAGTAACCAGCTAAAGTTAATTGCGATTTAAGTTTGGCTTCATCAAGCTTTTCACCTTGTTTAAAAAAGAAAGTGTAAGCAGCGAGGAAAGAGGGTGGCCCCATGCGCAATAAAGCGGTGGTAGCAGGAACGATTAAGACATCACACTGTGCATGTTGCACTTCATGCAGCGTTGCTAAACGTTCAGAAACTAAATCCTGATGCGGAGAAAACGCATCATAGGGCAGTGTTTCCCAATCGGGTAATTGATGACAGCGCAGCACTTGTTCATCACTACTACCAAACCACTGCATTTCAATCAGCAGTCTTTGTGCATCAATCGCGTTTGCCACCACCACGACCAGCATATTGTTGTTCGCTTTGATAGCGCGTGCTGCTTCAGCCAAGACATAGGCATCCGCTGCGCCATGTAAGGCGGGCAGAACAAATCGGGTTCCAGCTTTGGGAAGTAAGCGTTTTGGATCAAAGGACATGGTGTGCTGACACAGCACTGTCATCTACGGATGTGGCAAATACTTGTATAAGGCCGCTTTAGGCCTCTCAATGCCAATCAAGGCTGCTTTTGTCCGCTGTGACAGTGATAAAGTAAGATAAGATTATAAATTAGTTCTCATGAGTTCTCCTTGCTCGCCTCTGAATTGTCTTGTATTGGACTAATTTGATGTGAGAACGCATCCCACTTTTCTATGAGTTGTACTGCATGAGTGTGCCTCGATATATCGCTTTGATTCCTGCTGCCGGTGTTGGTGAGCGCATGGGCACTTCCATGCCTAAGCAATATGCGCAGCTAGCAGGTAAGCCTATGTTGCAGCATGTGATGGAAACATTTTCTTCTTCATCCTTGATTTCACATACCTATGTAGTGGTGAGTGCGAATGATGCCTATATCAGTGATTTGCCTGTATTGCCACGTACAACAATTTTAAAATGCGGAGGAGCGGCACGGCAGGACTCAGTCACCAATGGATTGTTAGCGATTAGTTCTGAAACTGAAGATGACGATTGGATACTTGTGCATGATGCTGCGCGTCCTGGTTTGACGCATGATTTGCTCGACAAGCTGATTGCTTTTGTAAAGGATGATGCTGTAGGTGGTTTGTTAGCTTTACCTATGGTGGATACGATTAAACGTAGTGACGGTCATGGTCGCTCTGAGATGACGGTAGAGCGATCGGCATTGTGGTCAGCACAGACACCACAGATGTTTCGATATACGCAGTTGCTACAAGCATTACAACAAGCACAGCAAGTAACTGATGAAGCAAGTGCCATCGAAGCAATGGGACATAGACCAAAGTTAGTTGAGGGTAGTGCACGTAATTTCAAAGTCACCTTGCCTCAAGATTTATTATTAGCTGAGTTGATTTTTAAAGATCAAGGATTGTCATGAGTAGCAAAACATCATCATTGCCACCTTATAGAGTAGGACAAGGGTATGACTGCCATGCTTTAGTTCCTGGACGTCCACTCATTATTGGTGGTGTAACCATTCCTTATCACATAGGCTTACTTGGTCATTCCGATGCAGATTTACTGTTGCATGCAATAACCGATGCTTTGCTCGGAGCTGCAGGCTTAGGTGACATAGGCAAGCATTTCCCAGATACAGATGCGCGTTATGCAGGTATTAATTCGCGTTTGCTTCTGTCTGAGACCGCACAACATGTGAGGCATGCGGGTTATGAAATTGGCAATATCGATGCAACGATTATTGCGGAAGCGCCAAAAATGGCGCCGCACTTGGCGCACATGGTGGCAAATATTGCTGCTGATTGTGACATCACTGCCGAGCAGATTAATCTCAAAGCCAAGACCAATGAAAAGTTAGGTTGGGAAGGGCGTCAAGAAGGTATGGCTGCACAAGTAATAGCACTGATTTTTCGGCGATAAATGATGAATTTGATAATTTTATTCAACTGTCCTAATTCGAAATTATTTCCAGAATATTGCAAGTTAGATAGCTAATCTCTTAATTTAACAATTTCTTCATTGTTTTTCTTAATCGACTAGATTGAGAATGACAATTTGAGATTTTCCCTCCCATCCCCCACAATCCAGCCTGAAACGGCTACTCGCTAGTCGCTTTTCAGTCGCATTGGTTTGTTGACTGCTCGTATTACGAGGTTTACGCCTCGTTTTCTCGTCTTGATTTATTAGGAGATCACCATGTCGAAATTAAAAGGCTCAAAGACTGAAGCCAATCTGAAAGACGCATTTGCAGGCGAATCTCAAGCAAATCGTCGTTATTTATACTTCGCGAACAAAGCGGACATCGAAGGTCAAAATGATGTTGCAGCATTGTTCCGTTCAACTGCTGAAGGCGAAACTGGCCATGCACACGGTCACCTCGAGTATCTCGAGCAAGTAGGTGATCCAGCAACTGGTCTTCCAATTGGTTCAGCACGTCAAAACTTGATGGCTGCGGTAGCTGGTGAAACACATGAGTACACTGACATGTACCCAGGCATGGCTAAAACTGCACGCGAAGAAGGCTTTGAAGAAATCGCTGACTGGTTTGAAACTTTAGCTAAGGCAGAGCGCTCACACGCTAATCGCTATCAAAAAGCTTTAGACGTATTAGTTGACTAATTCTTTTTTTGCACACTCTTCCCCGCTTGCGGGGGAGAGTTGTGGTGAGTGTGCTTGCTTACTGATTTAGCTAAGTACATTGACTACAACTCCCTCTTTTCATTTCACTCATTCAGGACAAGTAACATGGCTGCTCGCGAAGGTAATCTTGAAGCTCCAACCCGTCATCCTTTAGATTGGGTCAGCGAGGATTTTTATAACGAAGAATCGCTCAATAAAGAGATGGAGCGTGTCTTCGATATTTGCCATGGATGCCGTCGTTGTGTGTCGCTATGCGGTTCTTTCCCTACGTTGTTTGATTTAGTGGATGAATCACCCACCATGGAAATGGATGGCGTAGATAAGAAGGATTACATCAAGGTAGTAGATCAGTGTTATTTGTGCGATCTGTGCTACATGACGAAATGCCCTTACACACCACCGCATGAATGGAATTTAGATTTCCCGCACTTGATGTTGCGTGCCAAAGCAGTGAAGTTTAAAAAAGGTGAAGTGTCAGTACGCGATAAATTTTTATCTAACACCGATGGCTTAGGCATGTTGGCTGGTATTCCAGTGGTGACGCAAACTGTGAATGCAGTGAATAAATCCAGTGTAGTGCGTGGCATGATGGAGAGTGCTTTAGGTGTAGATAAAAAAGCGTGGCTACCTGAGTTTGCAACAACGAAGTTTCGTTCAGGCGCTGCAAAATCTAAACCGCATCCTGTAAAAGATGGCAAGAACACACCCGGCAAAGTAGCGATTTATTCGACTTGCTACGTGAATTACAACGAGCCTGGCATAGGCCATGATTTGCTAGCTATTCTTGATCACAATGAAATTCCTTATGTGATGGTTGATAAAGAAGCTTGCTGTGGCATGCCTAAACTCGAGCAAGGTGATTTAGAAGGCGTAGCAGAGAAAAAAGAAATCAATATTCCGCATTTGGCTAAATTAGCGAAAGAAGGTTATGCGATTCTCACGCCCGTACCTTCTTGTACATTGATGTACAAACAAGAACTTCCACTGATGTTCCCACAATGTGCAGACACACAAATTGTGAAGAAAGCAATGTGGGATCCGTTTGAATATTTTGTGGTTCGTAATCGTGATGGATTGCTAAAGACTGATTTCTCTGAATCTTTAGGTCATGTGTCGTACCACATTCCTTGTCACTCACGTGTGCAAAATGTAGGACGCAAAACTGCCGAGATGTTGCAGTTGGTGCCAGATACCAAACTCAATGTAGTTGAGCGTTGTTCTGGTCATGCAGGTACCTTTGGTGTGAAAAAAGAATTTCATGCAGTTTCTATGAAAATTGGTAAGCCTGTTTTCAAAGCGATGGCCAATGATGAGCCGCGCTATATTTCTTCAGATTGTCAGTTGGCAGGACATCATATCGAACAGGGTATGGAAGAAGCAGGGTTGGCGCATGCTGAAATGGCTCATCCACTGACTCTGCTACGTAAGGCTTACGGTATTTAATTTTTATTAAGGAAGACACTATGATTATTTCCCGTGATTCTCTGATGAGCTTAGAGGCTTATCACAAAGCTAGACCTGAGATGCGTAAGCAAATCATCGAGCATAAGAAAATTCGTACCGTACATCTCGGTAACCATATTTCTTTGTTATTTGAAGATGAATTGACTTTGCGCTATCAAGTGCAAGAAATGCTGCGTATAGAAAAAATCTTTGAAGATGAAGGTATACAGTCTGAGCTCGATGCATACAATCCCTTATGCCCTGAGGGAAGCAACTTCAAAGCCACCATGTTGATTGAATATGGCAATGTCGCTGAGCGTCGTGTTGCTTTGTCTAAGTTAATTGGTGTAGAAGATAAACTGTTTATTCAAGTTGAAGGTCAGCCGCGTGTGTATGCGATTGCGGATGAAGATCTCGAGAGAGAAACGGAAGAAAAAACTTCAGCAGTGCATTTTGTGCGTTTTGAATTAACTGCACCGATGAAGTCGGCGTTAAAGAATGGTGCGCAAATGATGGTGGGATGTGATCATCCAAATTATCCTGCACATGTAGAAGAACTACCTGCAGATACGTTATCAGCGCTTTTAAAAGATCTCAGCTAATACTTTGTTAGTAGTGATCAAAAAAATGCGACACTAAGTGTCGCATTTTTTTATGGTTAATTGTGTTTAACTTAAGCTGCGTCCAGATAGCCACATTTTCACTGCTAATCCAGTAGGGTGATGATTGCTTAGTTCTAGTTTGCCTTGATGTCTTTGTATGATGCGGCTCACAATCGCAAGACCAAGCCCTGCGCCACTTGCCTGACTACGCGCTGCATCCAAACGCGTAAAGGGTTGTAAAAGATAATTGAATTGATCTTCAGGTAAGCCAGTTCCGTTATCTGTTAACTCAATCAATATTTGTCCAGCTGTGATGTGACTACGTAAATTCAGTTCTGCATATTGATGATTGGCTGTTTTGCCATAGCGCCGTGCATTCTCTATTAAGTTATTCAACATACGAGAAATTTCAGTAGGATTGCCGGTAGTGATTAAACTCTCAGCAATCTCAGAGTTGATGCGTATGTCGGCGCGTCTAGCTGCTTCGCTTGCCGTATTTTTTAATAAGGCAGTTAAATCAAATTCAGCATAATATTGTTGCTCAGGTGGTTTAGCGTAATCTAAAAATTGCGCAATGATGGATTCCATCTGTGCTAAATCTGATTGCATGCCAGACCGTGCTTCGTCAGTCAGCTTTGCCATTTCAACTTCTAACAGCATGCGTGCAATCGGTGTGCGTAAATCATGTGAGATACCCGCTAATATCAATGTGCGATCGGCTTCAATTCTTTCTAGATCACGAGCCATTTGATTAAAGCTGATGTTCGTGTCACGAATCTCAACGGGACCCTCTTCAGGTAAGGGCAGGGGCTTTAATCCGGCTGCAATGGTGCGAGCCGCAAGTGATAAACGTGCCAGTGGTTGATTGATCAGTCCACTAATAAATAAAGCACCTAACAAAGATAAGACGAGTGTGAAGGTAATCCATCCCAACCATTGAATACCAGAAGCTAACTCTAAACGATCACTATCTAGCATGAGCCAGTAATCATCATCATCAATCATGAAGCTGACCCAGAAGCCACGGATGCTATTTACTGAGCCGACGAATTGCGTGTTAGGTCCTAGTTGAGCGCGTACTTTTTCTTCGATAACGGTAATCACTGGTCGGTTGGGTAAAGGCTCAGTGACATCAGATTCTTCACGAGGATAAACACGAATCCCTTGATCATCTGCTAAATCAAGTAAGAGTTCGCGACGTAATGTAGGCGCAGAGTGCAAAATTGCTGCACGTGTGATGGTGACTATAGATGAAATTTGCGCTGCAATTTGTTGACCGCGTGGTGTTCGTTCTACGATACGAAAACTCAGGAACCACGCTGCCATACTGACGCCAATTAAAAATGCGAGCAGTACAAAGGTGCGCCAGAATAAGTCGCTCTTGATCCAACTATGTAATGGACGATTGTCGTTGAATTGAATTTCAGTGGCCATCGGGAATAAAGACGTAACCCAGACCCCAGACAGTCTGTATATAACGAGGAACAGCAGGATCAGGTTCTATCATCTTGCGTAAGCGCGAGATTTGTACATCCAGACTGCGATCAAACACTTCATATTCACGACCACGCGCTAACTCCATTAATTTTTCTCGCGAGAGTGGTTGTTTTGCGTGACGTGCTAACACTTTGAGAACGGAATATTCACCTGAAGTGAGTGTGATGGGTTCACCATTTTTAGTCAGTGCGCGTTTACCTAAGTTGAATTCAAATTCACCAAAGAGATAGGTTTCTTCATGTTCAGAGGGTGCGCCTGGCGCTTCATCGGCTGCTACTCTGCGCAAGACTGCGGAGATACGCGCTAATAATTCACGTGGATTAAAAGGCTTGGGCAAATAATCATCAGCACCCAGCTCAAGTCCCTTAATACGGTCTACATCTTCACCTTTTGCGGTCAGCATAATGATGGGTGTGTCGTCACCACCGCCACGCAATCTTTGACAGATAGAGAGTCCATCTTCACCCGGCAGCATTAAATCTAAGACGAGTAAATCATAGCGCTCGCGTATCCAGAAACGATTCATTTCTACTGCATTGCCTGCGATAGTGACTGCATAGCCTTGCTCATTGAGAAAGCGTTTTAAGAGATCTCTGAGACGTGAATCATCGTCAACGACCAAGATGCGAGCCTGTGTGCCAGGCGCACGTTTGGAGGGGATAGAGGAGGTGTGGTTTGTCGAGTTCATGGCTCTATGGTAACTTCCTTCTTGCTTAGCGCAAGTTAGTCAGCAAATTCCTTACAATTGTTTACAATCTCTGGCGCTAATATAATCCGCCCTGAGTCTCCAGACACATTACACTGTACTGATCAATTCGATAGTCGGTAATACTTGCTTGTTAATTAATTTGATATGAAATTCGCATTATTCAGAGTCTTTATGATTACGCTGCTGTTAGGCGGGATGGCTCTTGGGCGGGCAGATCCTCCTGCAGGTCAGCGTTCTGAGCGTGCCACCTCAGAGCGTAGCGAACAAGACAAGAATGCGCGACCTAATCCGGATAATAAGCCTGCTCAAGACGAAAACGCGCGTAAACAATCCAAATTATCGCCTGAAGAAAGAAAGGCCTTACGTCAGCAAATCAATGAAGCTGGCCAAGATCTTTATCATCGTAAGCGTTAAGACAAGTATTGGGCTTTCCTAAGCTGTTATGCAAGTGCTATAATTTCGTTCTTCGCGGCTGTAGCTCAGCTGGATAGAGTACTTGGCTACGAACCAAGGGGTCGTGGGTTCGATTCCTGCCAGCCGCACCAGTAAAAAGTTAGTAAAATTAACGGGTTATGCTCACAAGGCGTAACCCGTTTTCGCATGGCGCTGCGGTGCCATTATTGCCATCGTCTGGTTGTCATCAGCGTCAATTTGAGCAGCATGTCAAAACTCACTCACTTCAAAACAAATTTACCTCTCTTAAATTACAGTTCTCTAATGTATTGGGCGCTGATGGTCTTCATTTGGTTTTTTGCTTTGAGCTTGAGAGATCTCATTAGCACCGATGAAGGTCGTTATGCAGATATTGCAATGGAAATGCTGCAAACCGGAGATTGGATCACACCGCGTTTAAATGGCTTGCTGTATTTCGAAAAACCGCCTTTGCAGTATTGGGCGAGTGCGATTGGTTTTGGGTTATTCGGTTTTAATGATTTCACTGCACGCTTGTGGCCGGGATTGACAGGCTTTCTGACTGTGATTTCAGTGTGGTTTACTGCCAGACGTTTATGGGGTAGTGAAGCAGGAGAATATGCTGCGCTAGTGACAGTGAGTTGTGCGTGGATGTTCACTAACAGCCATTTCCTTACATTAGACATGGGCGTGTCTTTTTTTCTAGCGCTCTCACTATGCTGTTTTTTACTCGCTCAAGATGTAAAAGAGTCGCATCAACAAGCATGGTGGATGCGTGCTTGTTGGGCGGCTATGGCTGGAGCCACTTTATCTAAAGGTTTAATCGGCTTACTTATTCCCGGTGCGAGTTTGTTCTTTTACAGCGTCATCAATCGAGATCTCAAACCATGGTTGCGTATGCAATGGATCAGTGGCTTGAGTATATTTTTATTACTTGCTGCACCATGGTTTTATTTAGTCTCTGTTCGTAATCCTGAATTTGCACAATTCTTTTTTATTCATGAGCATGTAGAACGTTTTCTCACTACGACCCATCAGCATGAAGGTCCGCTCTGGTTTTTCATTCCAGATGTATTAATAGGATTGCTGCCTTGGACTTCATTGCTATTTGTGATGTTAATCGCTGGATGGCGAAAAACTGATTCCGATGATGATAAAAACTCTGCATTCAATCCCAAACGATTTTTAGTTGTGTGGTGCGGATTTATCTTTGTATTTTTTAGTGTTTCAGGTTCTAAACTGCCTTCATATATTTTGCCCATCTTCCCTGCATTGGGATTATTGATCGCACCTTTACTCGCTAACTATTCAGCTCTAGCGCTAAAAAAACATCTCGCTGTGCCGGTCTTATTCGGTTTGCTGCTAAGTGTGATTTATCCATTGCGACATTTATTTCATGTGGGTGATTTATCGCCACAAGTAGTGCAGCAACTCGCACTTTGTCTTTCACTCGCAGGTTTGATTTTGCTCATGGGCGCAGGCTTTGCTTGGCGTGCCTTGCATAAGCATCAAACTTTGTTTGCAGTCAGAGGGCTGGCAATGGCGAGTATCATAGCGTTTTCGGTTGCAACCTTCGGGTATGACGGCTTTGGTCAGATCAAAGGAAGTAAGACGATCGTGGAGAAAATCACATCAGAAATCAAACCGGAGACACAGGTTTTTTCTGTCGGTGCTTATGATCACACTTTTCCTTATTACTTGCGTCGCACAGTATGGTTAGTAGATGTGGCAGGAGAATTTGAATTTGGTAAAAATGCAGAACCTGAGCGATGGATACCTTCTAAGAATGCATTCATCGATCGTTGGCAAGCTGCTCCTAGTGCGGTTGCGATGATGGATGCTGGTAGCTATAACGAGATGACTGAAAAAAAATTGCCTATGAAAATGCTCTATCAAGATAGTCGACGTATTGTGGTGGTCAAGCCATGAAGCTCGCAGAATTTGGATTAGTTTTATTTGGCGTCTTGCTTAACGCAATGGCACAACTTTTTCTTAAAGCAGGAGTGCGTCAGTTTGGGCACTTTGAGTTTACCGCAGCGCAGGCTTTACCCGTAGCGACACAGTTAGCGACTAACCCCGGAATTTTAGCTGGACTCTCATGTTATGTCGTGAGTGTGGTGGTATGGATCATGGCGTTGTCACGTGTGGAAGTTAGTATTGCTTATCCCATGCTTTCTATAGGTTATATCGTGAATGCTTTACTGGCATGGTGGTTATTTGGTGAAGCAGTGGGTGTACAACGTTTAGTAGGTATCGGGGTCATTATTGTTGGCGTGATCATCATTGCACGTTCTTAATCAAGCTTAGAAAACTTATGGAATTCCTTCCTTTTACGCGCCCCTCAGTAGATGAAAGCACGATCGCTGCTGTGGGTGCGGTATTGCGTTCGGGTTGGTTGACCACAGGTCCAAAATGTAAAGAGTTGGAAGCAGCCTTATCAGCACGTGCAGGTGGCCGTCCAGTGAGATTGGTTAATTCAGCCACTGCAGCACTTGAGTTTGCTTTACGCATTGCAGGTGTAGGTCAGGGTGATGAAGTGATTACGACTTCGCTTTCATGGGTTGCAACAGCGAATGTGATTCTTGCTGTAGGTGCGACACCTGTATTTGTTGATATTGATCCCATCACGCGTTTAATTGATCTGGAATTAATAGAGTCTGCGATCACATCTAAGACACGTGCGATTATTCCTGTTGATCTAGCAGGATTGCCAGTAGACAGAGATAGGTTGTATGAAATTGCATGGTCACATGGTTTGCGTGTGATTGAAGATGCAGCCCAATCGCAAGGTGCAAATTGGCATGGAGTAGAAATCGGCGCTGCTGGTGATTTAGTGGCGATGAGTTTTCATCCGAATAAAAACATGACCACGGGTGAAGGCGGATGTTTGGTGATGCATGATGAAGCAGAAGCGCAATTATTTGAAAAGCTACGCTTGCAAGGCATTACGCGTGATGCTGACGGTACCTATGATTGTGATCTATTAGGTGGTAAAGCGAATCTCACCGATATTGGTGCTGCCATAGGTTTAGGTCAGTTACATCATCTCGATGCGAATAATCAGCGTCGCGCTGAATTAGCAGGACTGTATTTTCAGCGACTAGCCCTGACTGATTTTATTTTGCCGCCGGCTGATTTCGAGCAAAGTAACTGGCATATGTTTCAAGTGTTGTTACCGCAAGAACTAGCATCTCAACGACCTGCATTAATACGTTCATTAAAAGAAGCAGGTATAGGCTCAGGCGTGCACTATCCTGCCATTCATACCACCTCTCTGTATCGCCAATTAGGTTGGCGAGCCGGTGATTTGCCACATACAGAATCCGTCGCTGCTCGTATTCTTACCTTACCTTTATTCCCGCAAATGCAAGACACTGATGTTGATCGTGTGTGTGATGCTTTGCTAGTCGCTCTTAAACAACTGCGCTCATGAACGTTCCTATTCTTTCCGTAGTCATACCGGTCTATAACGAAGAGGCCAGCCTGCAAATGTTATTTGACAGGTTGTATCCTGCTTTAGATGCATTAGAAAAATCCTACGAAATCATTTTTGTAAACGATGGCAGTCGCGATCGCTCAGCAGCGATGTTGACCCAACAGCATAAGCTGCGTGCTGATGTCACACGTGTGATTCTCTTTAATGGCAATTTTGGTCAACACCGCGCGATTCTGGCTGGATTTGCGCATGCTCGTGGCACGCAAATCGTCACACTGGATGCGGACTTACAAAATCCACCCGAAGATATTGGTCTCTTACTGGCTGAAATGGATAAGGGTCATGATTACGTTGGCTCTATCCGTCGTCAGCGCAATGATAGTTGGTGGCGCCATGTGGCTAGTCGCATGATGAATAAAATGCGGGAACGTATTACACGCATCAAAATGACAGATCAGGGTTGCATGATGCGTGCTTACAGCCGTGGTGTGATTGATATGGTGAATCAATGTAGTGAGATGAACACCTTTATTCCTGCATTGGCTTACACCTTCTCGCACAATCCTACCGAAGTCGTCGTAGGACATGAAGAGCGACATGCTGGTGAATCGAAATATTCTCTCTACAGCCTAATACGTTTGAATTTTGATTTAATGACAGGCTTCTCGGTCGTTCCACTCCAGTTGTTCTCTATGGTGGGCATGATGATATCGATAGGGTCTGCATTGTTAGTCGTATATTTATTCTTGCGTCGTTTAATAATAGGTCCTGAAGAAGGTGGTTTATTTACCTTATTTGCGATTGCCTTCTTTTTAATTGGCATTGCTTTATTCGGGGTGGGTTTGTTAGGCGAGTACATAGGACGTATTTATATGGAAGTCAGACAGCGTCCGCGCTATCAGATCGCCACCATACTTGACACCACCTCTGAAAAAAATCAGGCAAGCTAATGCGCACTGCTGTCGTTTTTGCTTATCACAATGTCGGTGTGCGCTGCCTTAAGGTGCTCCTATCACAAGGAGTACACATATCACTCGTTGTGACCCACGAAGATGATCCGAATGAAAAGATTTGGTTTGCATCGGTAAAAGAAGTGTGTAGTGAAGTTGGTGTGCCTTGCATCACACCGACAGATCCGAATGTGGCAGAGATTGAGCAGCAGATTAAAAACCTAGCGCCCGATTTTATCTTTAGCTTTTACTATCGCCATATGTTGAAAGCGCCGATTCTTTCTTCAGCAGTACGTGGTGCTTACAATATGCATGGATCGCTCTTACCTAAGTATAGAGGTAGAGTGCCAGTGAACTGGGCTATCATCCACGGCGAAACAGAAACCGGCGCTACTTTGCATGTGATGAATTTACTGCCTGATAATGGTCCCATCGCTGCACAACAAGCTGTGCCGATTTTATTGGATGACACAGCAGCAGAAGTATTTCAAAAAGTCACAGTTGCAGCGGAGATGTGTTTGTCTCAAGTCTTGCCAGACCTGCTAGCAGGAACAGCACGATTAACTCCACAGGATTTAACGCAGGGTGCTTATTTTGGACGACGCACCGCAGAAGATGGACGCATAGACTGGCAGCAGTCTGCTTTGCAAATTCATAATCTGACACGCGCAGTCACGCGACCATTCCCCGGAGCGTTTGCAGAGACCGAGGCAGGGAAGTTGGTACTATGGCGAACTCAACTGCGAGATCAGCTAGAACATACTGAGCAACGTGGTAAGTTGGTCTATCAAGATGGCGAGCACAGGCTCTATCCTTTGGGAGGCGGTTGTTTGCAAGTGGTTGAGGCCGAATTGAATGAGAGTGCTTTGCCGCACATTGATGTGCTGCTAACCGCAGCAGCTAAAAAATAGTGTGACAAGTTTCGTTTTTTTATTAATCCGTAGTTGATCAGAGATTCTAGCGATGAAAAAAGTATTGATCTTAGGTGTGAATGGTTTTATTGGACATCATCTGACGCGCCATATTTTGCGCGATACAGATTGGGAAGTATTTGGCATGGATATGTACTCCGACAAAGTGCAGGAGTTTTGTTCAGATCCCCGTTTTCATTTTTTTGAAGGCGATATCACTATTAATCAAGAATGGATTGAATATCACGTTAAGAAATGTGATGTGGTCTTACCACTGGTGGCGATTGCGACACCAGCGACGTATGTCTTAGAACCTTTGCGCGTCTTTGAGCTCGATTTTGAAGCCAATTTACCTATTATTAAATGGTGTGTGAAATACAAAAAGCGCGTGGTCTTTCCATCCACCTCTGAGGTGTATGGCATGTCTGAAGACGCAGAGTTCGATCCTGAGCATTCCAATCTGGTGTACGGCCCTATACATAAACCACGTTGGATTTATGCTTGCTCCAAACAGTTGTTGGATCGTGTGATCGCAGCCTACGGTCAGCAAGAAGGTTTGGCTTACACCTTATTTAGACCTTTTAATTGGATAGGGCCAGGCTTAGATAGCATACATACCTTCAAAGAAGGTTCTAGTCGTGTGATTACTCAATTCTTAGGGCATATCGTGCGAGGTGAAACGATTAAGCTGGTCGATGGCGGTAATCAAAAACGTACCTTCACTTATGTGGATGATGGTATCTCCGCTTTGGTGAAGATTATCGCCAATGAAGGTGGTATAGCTGATGGTCAAATTTATAACATTGGTAATCCGGATAATAATTTTTCAGTTAAAGAGTTAGCCAATATGATGTTGGAGATGGCTAAGCACTATCCTGAATATGCGGAAGGTCTGTCTAAGGTCAACGTAGAAGAAACCACCTCGACCGAGTACTACGGTAAGGGCTATCAAGATGTGCAGAATCGCGTACCTAAGATAGACAATACAAAAACTGATTTGAGCTGGAAGCCAGAAACAGAAATGAAGGATGCGCTCAGCCACATCTTTGAGTATTACCGCAGCCACGTCGCGCAGGCGCGCGAGTTGATGAATTAAGTTTTTGCGGCTGCACCTTGTACTGCCAATAAGCCAGAACGTCCTACTAGCTCACTCATGGTGACGCTGTGTTTTGGCAAAGTTGAGGGATGCAGTCGCTGATACAACTCTCGCATAGAAATCAATTCATAGCCTTGTGCAATCCAACCTTGTAGCATGCGCTCCATGGCAGGTAAGAGCTTCATGCCTTCTAGTTCTGCATGCAAGGTAAAGACATGACCATATTCCTGCTCGTCTTGTGTCGCTTGTAGCAGCCTCTCATGCACATTCTCTGGCGTGGTGTCATTTAAACCCAGTAGTTCATCTAAGGTGGGTAAGGTAGTGGGCATTTGTATGCAGCTCAACACCGCATCATTCACCACAGGTTGGAATGGATACTGGCCTCGTGTGTCAGAGGCATATTGCAACCCCATGCGCGCTTGCCATAAATAGGCAGCTGCGTTCATCTGCCAACCTGCTGCGCCATGCGTTTTAACTGCATGACCAAAGATCTCTTCAAATCGCTGCACAGCCTGATTCAACTCATAATGAGTCCATGCTTCGTCTGCATCTACGACATGGTCTTGCCAACGCACGTGATCCCAGCAATGTATACCCACTTCAAAACCTGCTGCTTCTGTAGCACGCAAAATAGACGCACATCGACGACCAATATCTGGACCTGGTAATAAGGTGCCATTTAATAGCGTACGCATACCATAGTGCTCAACGACTGAGGTGCGAGAGACCTTTTGAAAAAAGCCAGGTCGGAAGATACGCTTTATAGCGCGACCGGTATGGTCTTTACCTAAGCTAAATAAAAAGGTCGCATGGGCTTGATAGCGTTGAAATAGGGCGCT
>JBEDCU010000062.1:0-4145 GCA_041176585.1 Pseudomonadota bacterium | reverse complement strand
AAATCAGAAAACATCACCTGTCTAGGAGTGGAATCAAGAAGCGACTCTAAGCGATAAGCCTGAATTTCACGTTCCTCAGAAACCGTGATTTGCGGATAAAATTTTGCATGATCTTCCAAATCAAAAAAAGAAGAGCTCTGGGGATTATTAGTAATCTTAAATTTTAATTTTGTATCGCTATCCCATAATGCAGCAGGAATGATTTGCTGATTCAAAGGCACTGTTTGTAAATGTGCTTGTAAAGCTGGAATCAATGATTCATTGGCTTCAAACCAGATGACTTGTTCTGCGCCATTCGCTTGATAAGGGCCAGCTTCTTCACCAGTATGCGCACCAATATGCAAGATTTTTTTGGGTGTCATGTCATGACAAGCACGAATTAATTCTACGCAGTTTTTATAATCTATCAGCATCTGACACTCCAACAATAAAAATTAGTTATTTGAAAAGCCGTAAAGAATAGGTGTATTCCATGGATCAAAAGAGACCAGTTGTGCTTCTTTATTTTGGCGCCAAAACAGTCGAGCGCGTTGATTCATTAACGCAGCAAGCAGGGATAAAGAACTATTCGAAGCGACAAGTAACTGAGCGCTAGCTAGCACAGCAATATCTAGCATTAAGTCGCTGACATCATTACGCGTTTCCGCATCAACAAAATTGCGGCTCATATTAATATTCAAGCCCTTGTCAGTAAAATACTGCTGACAAAAATCTGGATCATCGGTCGCCACATAAATGACAGGATCTTGGATATGATCACGCGCTATAAAAGCTTTAAGTTGTGCGACTACCTGATCGAGATCTAGGGTAAAAAATATATCATCCGACTCGCGTAAATAATCACCACGCCGGACGTGTATGGCGGCGAGAAATTTATCTTTAAAAATTTGATGAATCTGTTGCTGATATTGCCAAATGATTTTCTGAAATGTGGTTTTGCTATTGGCGTTAGGTGCTAGATACGCATTAAATACTGATAAATAAGCAGGATCACGTGCCATCAAGCCAGTGTTATATTGAAAAAACCCATCTACGGAAAGAACAGTACCTGGATTAACCTGGAAAAAATCTGTTACTTTTTTTACGTCGGCAGAGGGCGGACTACTGCGATCATCTGCTAGTAGCGTTTTTGTGATGACTTGACCAACGGGTAGGGTGCTAATTTTTTGTTGATGGTCTGGTAAATCAAACATAGTCCACGGCAATTCATTTGAGCTGCGCTGAGGACTGCCAATAATTAATTGATGCTCTGTTTGATTTTGTAAATACGTCGCAAACCAATATTGAAAGACAGAGTTAGAAAATCTGCCATTAGGGAAACTAGAAAACCAAACCGTATTTTGGAATGGTGTGTTTGCAGATGAGCTAACCATAAACTATAGATAACAATATAGTGAGTATGGAGCGCGATAGCAAAATACGCAGCATGGCGCTAGCTTAGTTAGCATGCTCGGAGTACTGAGTACGAGCGTTGTCCCAGATTTTTTTAATGATGGCATCAATGTGATAATGATCTAATGCAAACAGAAAACGATGCAACATACCATCCTTACCGCCGCGTAAAAATTTCTCATGCATGCGTTGTGCAAATTCTTCACAATTAATTAAATCGGCTGCACCATATACACCGTAAAACTCTGGCGGTATACGTAATGCATCGAGATAAGGCACGATACCTGTAGGTACTAAGGGCAAGCCACCAGAAATGAGAGCATCGAAAAAGCGTATGGGTAAATCATTAAATACCGGTGCTATCCAATGTAATTCATACGACACCCATTCATTCCATCTATCTTCAGGCGTCCGACCATGAAAATCCTTGGTTAATAAACCAACCTCTGGAAAATGTTTACCCACTGTGGCTAATACACTGTTGCGGTATTTGAATTTGGAATAAAAAGAATGCATGCCCAGAGGGGATGAGCTGCGTTCTGTGGTGGTGATATCACCTTGACGCTCGAGTAAGAATTCACGCGTCCACTGTATCGTCCCACACGGCACACCAAATTGTATGGTTGGGTTGATTCTGGCTGCCTCAGCATAATCACTCATATGCGCAGGAGCATAAATATCAGCTAAGCAGGCGTTTTGTACACTTAAATCATGCCAATGATGATTGTCATAATCATGAATCGCATACAAGGTATGTGGAGTTTGCGAAATCAAATGTGCCATTTGCTGAGGGCCGACTTTCGCAACATTATTATTTGTCATGATCACAAGCGCATCTTCTAACACAGAAAATTGTGAAGGATCAGACACTGCAAGCTGCACCATCACATCTTCTTCTATGCGCATAACTGGCTTGCCATCAATGTGCGATGACACATTACCTAGATTAGTTGTATTGGTAATGACTACGCATTTATCAAGACTACGTCCTACAAAATACTGACTTTTCTCTTGTTTAACTCGGTGTTTATAAAATGCGATATCAAATAGACTTTCATCCTCTGCTGCTAACACAAGGCTATTCATTTGCTTAAGCAAATTAGACTGACGCAGGCGTTCTAAAAATGAAAGTAAATTATCCATAATGATGTATTCAGGGTACGGTTACATGACCAGAGTATGTGTAATCGGCTCGAGACCGCCGGTGCTTAAATAGTAGCCCTGAAATAATCTATGGTTTTCTTGAGCCCTTCTTCTAACTGCACGTTAGGTAACCATTTCAATACATCTTTGGCGAGACCAATGTCAGGACGACGTTGTTTAGGATCATCCTCAGGTTTGGGTAAGAAAACCAGTTTTGATTTACTACCAGTGAGCTTAATGACGAGTTCGGCTAATTCAAGCATAGTGAATTCACCTGGGTTGCCAATATTGATAGGGCCAGTGAAACCTTGCTCCGTTTCCATCATGCTAATCATGCCGCGGATTAGATCATCGACATAACAAAAACTACGTGTCTGTTGCCCATCACCGTAAATGGTGATGTCTTTTCCCTCTAAAGCCTGCACAATAAAATTACTCACTACGCGGCCATCATTAGGATGCATACGCGGACCATAGGTATTAAAGATACGTATTACTTTGATATCTAGTTGATGTTGTCTGAAATAATCAAAGAATAAAGTTTCAGCGCAGCGTTTACCTTCATCGTAGCAAGAGCGAATACCAATAGGATTAACCTTACCAAAATAGCTTTCTGGTTGAGGATGGATCTCTGGATCGCCATAAACCTCACTTGTTGAAGCTTGCAAAATGCGCGCTTTGACACGTTTTGCCAGACCCAACATATTAATAGCACCATGCACGCTAGTTTTAGTGGTTTGAACCGGGTCAAACTGATAATGCACAGGACTTGCAGGGCAGGCGAGGTTATAAATCTGATCCACTTCCACATACAGCGGGAAAGTGACATCGTGACGCATTAGTTCAAAATTTGGATTGGCAAGCAAATGATTAACATTTTGTTTACTACCAGTGAAAAAATTATCGACACATAAAACATCATGTCCTTGTTCAAGCAGTCGATCGCATAAATGTGAGCCTAAAAAACCTGCGCCACCCGAGACTAATATTTTCTTTTTGCTATCGCGCATAATTCAATTTCCAATAATTCATTTATGAGTCAATTTGTCAGCATATTAGCAATGCGAAAACAAATCAATGACTTCTTAAATTGATAATAAAAATGACATCATTGTGATGTCATCTTCAGGTAAGTTAACTTTGCTATTGTAAAACCTGAAACAGTCTTTGAGCACTATGTGTAAGAGATTGAGTGCGGATTTATTTACACTCAGTGCTTATTTCAGGTCATAT
The DNA here is from genome assembly GCA_041176585.1 of Pseudomonadota bacterium. Lineage (GTDB taxonomy): Bacteria > Pseudomonadota > Gammaproteobacteria > Burkholderiales > Burkholderiaceae_D > Pernthalerella. The sequence goes on along the minus strand of JBEDCU010000062.1, from coordinate 377 downwards.
TTTTGGAAATGCTCAAACTAAAGTCGGATGCAATTGACATTGCTCCAAGCATGGCTTGTATAAATGAAAATTTTCTTAGTAAAGCTTTATGCCATTCGGAATACGCGCCAGCCTTCACGTGATTTTCGTAAACCAAATTTCCATGTGAGGCCATTTCGTCTTGAAAACTGTATGGCTGCAACGCGAGCGCTTTCAGCTTTTTGTGGTTCGGTTAATAAAATGCTATCGCCCACTTCCATTTGTGAAAATGGATAGCGATTACGCATCTCAACGAACATTTCTGCACTATTTTTTTCAATAACCGTCATAAAAATCTTCCTAATGAATAGTGAACTCATGTCCTGTAATTCATCGACTTTCATGACCGAAACTTGAAT
>JBEDCU010000061.1:0-5442 GCA_041176585.1 Pseudomonadota bacterium | reverse complement strand
GATACATCAGTAAAGTTTGATTCAACTGATTCGGTGCAAACTTCATCTCTTGTGACACATTGCCTTGTAACAGACGCACAGCAATTTGTGAGCCTATAGGCGTGGTCCATGAATACGCTTGTAAGATAAAACCGAATAGAGGAAGTCCAAATAAAAAACCTAGTGCTAATTTATTCAGAGATTTTTGATGCAGCATCAATGCGATACATCCCGCTAATAAACCGGCTAACCAACTTAAGCCATACACACCCACATAGGCAGCATAGGCAGAGAGTGGACTAGCAGTATGTGCATAGCCCGCTGCTAACCAAGAGAAGCCGGTAAAAATCCAACCACGTGTCCAATCCGCTAGCATCCAACAAGCTGGCATGATGATTAAGAAAGCGATGCTGATATTTTTGATTCGTAGACTAAGCCATGCAGCAGCAGCAAGTGCAGCTGCATATAACAAACCTAGACCAGCTGCTAACAAGAGAACAGCACAGACGGTGAGTAGAGGATGTAATCCGCCATAGTCATGCAAACTGACATACAACCAGTGTGTGCCTATCGCGAGTGAAGAAAAAGCAAATGCCCATCCTAGCCATGCCGCACGTCGAATGCTAGTCATCTGCTGTGCAGAATAAAACAGGGCTGCTAGAGCAATTAATTGTAGCGGCCAGATCTTAAATGGCGCAAAAGATAAAACGCTTAATCCACCTGCCAATAGGCACAGCACAATAGCGCGTGGGAATGAAATAGATGAGGGCAAAGCCTGCATAGGATCAACGAAATCAGAGATGAGAGAAGGTGAATTCTCTCATCTTAAATAAAGCATTTAACTATCAGCGTGTGACTGCCAATCTGCACATTTTTCTACGAGTAGTACATGTACTTGACGTGCATCGGCACGCAATACTTCAAAACGTAAATGATCCATTTCGAAGATTTCGCCTTTACGCGGCATGCGTCCTAGATGATTAGCGACTAAACCACCGATGGTATCGACATCATCATCATTTAAATTTGTACCGATTTCTTCATTTAGTTGAGCTATCTCAGTCAGCGCTTTTATTCGCCAGCGCTGTCCATTCGCGCCACCTTGAATCGGCAAAATATTATCTTCTTCTTCATCGAAATCATGCTCATCTTCGATATCACCTACGATTTGTTCAAGCACGTCTTCAATCGTACATAGACCTGCAACACCACCGTATTCGTCTACGACGATAGCAATATGATTGCGATTCGAGCGGAAATCACGCAAAAGAATATTCAAACGTTTTGATTCAGGAATAAAAACAGAAGGACGCAACATACCGCGTACATCAAATGTCTCTTCTGCGTAATAACGCAATAAATCTTTAGCAAGCAAAATACCGATAACTTTGTCGCGATCACCATCTACAGCTGGAAATCGCGAGTGGGCTGTTTCCAGCACCATAGGCATCCATTCTTCAATCGGCTTACTGATGTCGACCACATCCATTTGGGCACGAGGAATCATGATGTCGCGCGCAGCCAAATCAGAAACCTGAAATACGCCTTCAATCATAGACAAGGCATCGGCGTCGATAAGATTGCGCTCGTGCGCATCATGCAGAAGCTCAAGTAGCTCACTGCGATTTTCTGGTTCGGGAGAGATGAAGGCGGTCAGACGCTCAAATAAAGAGCGGTGCGGCTTGTTTTCAGTGGGCTGACCACTGGGGGGATAGTCTTGCATATGGCATAAGCCAGAGTTTAGGAGCAGTTAGGATACAGCAAAATCGAAAAACCTAGCAGCTAAAGTGGAGCGATAAAAAGAACGATCGTTCTTCTTTTTTAGTAGGGATTAGGGAAACCCAAACTAACTAAAATATCTGTTTCCAGTGTTTCCATCTCAACAGCATCTTCATCATTCTCATGATCATAGCCTTGCGCATGTAAGACACCATGCACAATTAAATGTGCAGCATGCTGTTCGAGAGTGATATTTTGTTCCTCAGCTTCGCGCATCAATACATCACTACATAAAACAATATCAGCATGTGTAGCTTGCTCTTCACTTTCATGATAATTGAAGGTCAGTACATTAGTGGCATAGTCTTTGTCGCGATAAGAGCGATTCAAAGTTCGCCCTTCTTTTTCAGTGACAAAGCGCACTGTTAATTCCGCATCAAAAAATAACGCAGCTTGTACCCAACGTCGTATAGCAGCACGCGGAACTTGCGTAGTGAGTCGCGGATCGCCGTATTGCACCGTCAGCGTTAATTTACTTTTTTCCTGCATCGCGGGTAGGAGAAATGCCGCTAGCTTGGGCAGATTCATAGGCATCCACAATGCGACCAACTAAAGGATGACGCACAACATCGGCACTAGTGAAGCGTGTGAAGGCAATGCCACGTACTGAAGCGAGCACATTGTTAGCATCGATTAAGCCGCTTTGCTGACCACGTTGTAAATCAATTTGTGTGACATCGCCAGTCACCACTGCTTTACTACCAAAGCCTATGCGAGTTAAGAACATTTTCATTTGTTCTGGTGTGGTGTTTTGTGCTTCATCTAAGATGATGAAAGCATGATTTAAAGTGCGACCACGCATATAAGCCAGTGGTGCGATTTCAATCACTTGTTTCTCAAACATTTTTTGCGTGCGATCGAAACCCATTAAGTCATACAAAGCATCATACAAAGGACGTAAATAAGGATCCACTTTTTGCGCTAAATCACCAGGTAAAAATCCTAGACGTTCACCTGCTTCTACAGCGGGGCGAGTTAATATAATGCGCCTAACTGCATCGCGCTCTAGTGCATCAACAGCACAAGCAACCGCAAGATAAGTTTTACCTGTACCAGCGGGGCCTATACCAAACGTTACATCATGTTCGAGTATGGCTTGTAGATATTCTGTTTGATGTGGCGTGCGTCCGCGCAAATCACTTTTACGCGTTTTTAATATAGGACTCTCTAGGTTAGTGCTAACTTCTTCTTTTTTAACGAGAGTAGATAGTTTGGGTTTGGTAGGAAGATGCGCAGCACGTTGCTCAACGAGAGCAAGTTGTATATCTTCAACCGAGATAATTTTATCGGCGAGCAAATAAAATTTTTCTAGTAGTTCAATTGCACGCTGCGCATTTTCACCGTCTGCAATAAATTTTTCACCGCGACGAAAAATCGTTACATCCAAGGCAGCAGCAATTTGACGTAGATTTTCATCCACAGGACCACATAGATTGGCCAGTCGTTTATTGTCAACGGGCTGAGGTGTGAAGTGCGCGTTAGGCGTAACAGAATTTTTCAATGGGTTTTAGATAATAATTAAGATGGGGTGTGTAACACGGCATCGCCACGTAAAGAGTAAGGATTACTCGCAGTGATTTTTACATCGATGAATTGACCAATCAGTCGTGCTGATTGAGGGTCGGCTTCAAAATTCACCACACGATTTGTTTCAGTACGTCCTTGAAGTTCATTCGGATTTTTCTTAGAAGGACCTTCAACCAAAATACGCTGTACAGAATCCAACATAGCATCAGAGTAGCGGCGGGTATTATCCGCGATTACTTTTTGCAAGCGTTGTAGGCGGGCTAATTTCACATCATAAGGTGTGTCATCTGTAAGATTAGCAGCCGGAGTACCAGGACGTGGACTGAAAATAAAGCTATAGCTATTATCATAGCCAACATCATCGATAAGTTTCATCAATGCTTCAAAATCAGCTTCAGTCTCACCTGGAAAACCTACAATGAAATCTGAGGAAATAAGAATATCAGGACGCACTTCACGTAAGCGACGAATGATAGATTTATATTCCAACACTGTGTAACCACGTTTCATTGCAGCGAGTATTTTATCGGAGCCATGTTGTGCAGGCAGATAAAGATGATTCACTAATTTTGGTACACGTGCATATACATCAATCAAACGCTGTGTAAATTCTTTAGGATGGCTAGTCACGTAGCGTATACGTTCTATGCCCTCTATCTCAGCGATATATTCAATCAGCAAAGCGAAGTCAGCAAATTCACCATCTGCCATTGCGCCGCGAAACGCATTCACGTTTTGACCTAATAACGTGATTTCACACACACCTTGTGCTGCTAATTGTGAAACTTCAGCGAGTACATCATCAAAGCGACGAGAGACTTCTTCACCACGGGTATAAGGCACCACGCAGTAACTACAATATTTACTGCAACCCTCCATGATGGAGACAAATGCTGTGCAGCCTTCTACCCGTGCAGGAGGCATATGATCAAATTTTTCTATCTCAGGAAAAGTGATATCAATTTGTGAGCGACCAGTATCTCGTCTTTGTTTTAGTAGATCAGGCAGTCTATGTAAGGTCTGCGGACCAAACACCACATCCACATAAGGTGCGCGTTTAATAATAGCAGCGCCTTCTTGAGAGGCGACACAACCACCGACACCAATCACGAGATTGGGGTTCTTTTTTTTAAGTTCGCGTGCGCGACCTAAATCAGAGAAAACTTTTTCTTGAGCTTTTTCACGTACTGAACACGTATTAAAGAGAATGACATCGGCATCTTCTGGTGTTTCAGTTTTAATCATGCCTTCTGAGGCACGCAACACATCTGCCATTTTGTCAGAGTCATATTCATTCATCTGACAGCCAAAAGTTTTAATGAATACTTTTTTTTGCATGTTGGATAAAGCCTTACGCAATTCTTAGCTGTAAAGCCTGATTCGCTGCTTGGTGTGGTGAGGACAAACCGCCGTAAGCGGACGGATCAGTAACAGAACATAGTGGGAAAGTGGAAAGCAGGGCTATTCATTTGCTAACCAAAACTGCGATGGATTATAGCAGGGAAGGGCAGTCGCTTCAGAGACCGACTGCCCTAAGTGGGAGCTTAAAATACTTTGGCGATGCCTATGCCGCCATAGGTTGCATTACCCAGAGTTTGGGAATGGCTTCTGCCTGCACTCAATTCTACGGTCCAGCTATTTGCCAGTGGCATGGAGGCAAATAAACCAGCTTGCGTGTTGTGATAAGTTTTACCATTAACTTGTATCAGTTCAGGACCTATACGCATACCTGAAGCTAAACGCCATCCCAAGCGCTCGCGAGCATACGTGCTGCCTTGTCCCAAAGAGTGATTAGCGAGTAAATCAGCATCCAGTTTTTCAGTGAATTGATAGCGCGCTTGAATTTGAGGATTGAGGATGTAGATGCCGCCTTTATCATCTGCTGCTGGAGAGATAGGCGACAAACTAATGTTGCGATAGCCTACGGTTGCTGACAAATCAATAGACCAAGGCGTGCCAGACCATGCATGACCAAAACCTCCCTCAATTCCCGGTGCAGTTGCATTGATATTGATTCCCGTATTTGGATTAGTTTGGAGATAACGGTAAGTCAGATGACTGATTAAAATTTTTCTATACCAACCTTTGCCTAGCGTAGATTTTTCTAAAGGCTGTATTAGACCCAGATAGCTATAGCTACTTTGTGAAGAGCCCTGT
>JBEDCU010000060.1:0-3064 GCA_041176585.1 Pseudomonadota bacterium | reverse complement strand
CCCATATAAATGCGCTTGAGTACGTTACTCTAGAAGAGCTGCAAGCATGAAAACACAAGTGTTCAAAATAAAAAAATCCCCAACAGGGGATTTTTGATATCTGGCGGAAGCGGTGAGATTCGAACTCACGGACGAGTTACCCCGTCGCTAGTTTTCAAGACTAGTGCCTTAAACCGCTCGGCCACGCTTCCATGTTGGAGTCGGCGAATTATACAGAATCTCGCCAACTCTTCCCGCCTTTTTAAGAGATTTGAGTTATTCAGGTAAAAAAATCTGCTGTAAATCATTCAAAAATCGCTGTCCGAGTGCAGTTGGCCGTATGTTTTTATGGTCGCGGTGCAGTAATCCCTTCTGCTCTGCCTCGTTAAGAGATTTTTCTATGATGTTGAGCGGCAGGCCGGTTCGCTCTGAAAACAGTGGTATCTCAAAGCCTTCAGTGAGTCTTAGGGTATTCAACATGAACTCAAATCCTAACTCTGATCGAGAGATTTCGACTTCCTCTGCAACAGCCATACCTGCCATAGCTTGTTGCATGTAGCTTGCTGGTTGTTTATAGCGTGCTTGTCGAATGATACGGTGAGGGAAAGAGATTTTAGAATGCGCACCTGCACCTATGCCTAGATAATCACCAAATTCCCAGTAGTTGAGGTTGTGTTGTGCACGCCGATTTTTTTGCGCAAAGGCGGAAATTTCATAGTTCTCATAACCTGCTGCTGCAGTTTGTTCTGCAATGAGCTGCTGCATGCTACTGCTGACATCATCATCAGGCAGTGTTGGTGGATATTTAGCAAATACAGTTTTAGGTTCGCAAGTCAAGTGATACAGCGATAAATGCGGTGGCTTAAAAGACATAGCCGTTTGAATGTCGTTAAGCGCTTCCTCTAAACTTTGTTCAGGTAATGCATACATCACATCAAGATTAAAGTTTGCAAAATAAGTTTGTGCAATTTCAATCGCGCGTTTTGCTTCATCTGCATTGTGAATACGTCCTAAGGCTTGCAAGTGTTTAGCGTTGAAGCTTTGTATACCTATAGACAAACGATTAATGCCACTCTCTGCGTAGGATTTAAATTTCTCAATCTCAAACGTACCAGGATTGGCTTCCATGGTGATCTCAGCATCAGCATCTAAAGGAAGCAAGCTACGCAGATCCGACATTAATTGATCTAAGCCTTTTGCTGACATCAAACTCGGTGTACCTCCACCTATGAAGACTGTATAAATCTTGCGTCCCCAAATCAGAGGCAATGCATGTTCAAGATCAGCGCGTAATGCAGCGAGATATTCTTGCTCTGGATGTTCTCCGTTGGCTTCATGTGAATTAAAATCACAATAAGGACATTTGCGTACACACCATGGGAAATGAATGTAGAGAGAAAGCGGTGGAAGTGCTGCGAGGTTTAATAATCCCGGCTGTAGATATTTATCTTTTATATTCGCCGAATCACTATGCTCGCTCTGCTTTAGTATTGACCGCAGTGGTTTAATCGGGATCATCGCCATTTTGCTATGAGGGCACGCAATGCCTGACCGCGATGAGAGAGATGATTTTTTTCTTCTGCACTGAGTTCAGCTGCAGTTTTATTCAATGCAGCTATCCAGAAGTGAGGATCATAGCCAAAGCCATTCTCACCACGTGGTGTTGCTATGATTTCTCCATCCCAGCGTCCTTCTGCAATCACAGGCTGTGGGTCTTGTGCGTGACGCAAATAAACTAACACGCAGTAATAGTAAGCTGATTTATCTTCATGTGTAGATAAGTCATGAATCAATTTTTGATTATTGCGTGCATCTGATTTTGGTTCGCCTGCATAGCGAGCAGAGAGCACGCCTGGTGCGCCACCTAAGGCTGGAACACACACACCGGAGTCATCAGCTAACGCAGGCATGCCAGAGAGTTGCGCTACATGTCTAGCTTTAGCTAACGCATTTTCTACAAAGGTGACATGCGGTTCTTCTGCTTCACTTATACCGAGCTCACTTTGTTTGCGTAATGCCAAACCTAGTGGTGCAAGCAAGCTAGAAAATTCCGCTAACTTGCCTGCATTGTTTGAAGCTAATACGACTGTGCGTTGCATGATGAATTATTTTTTAATGAATTAACTTTGCTTAGCTTGTTTTAGCCAAAGCTTGTTTTTGTAGATGGATCAATTCACTAATTCCTTGTCCTGCTAAATCTAGTAATTGATTCATCGTGCTGCGATCAAAGGCATCACCTTCTGCTGTGCCCTGCACTTCCACAAATTGTCCTGACTCAGTCATGACGACATTCATATCGGTGTCGCAATCGGAGTCTTCGAGATAATCTAAATCTAGTACGGGCAAGCCTTTATAAACACCCACAGAAATCGCTGCGACAAAATGCTTAATCGGCATAGCTTTAATCTGACCACTTGCTACTAAACGCGAAAATGCATCATGCGCTGCCACCATCGCACCGGTGATAGCAGCTGTGCGTGTGCCACCATCGGCTTGTAAGACGTCGCAATCTAATTGCAAAGTACGTTCACCAAATGCAAATAAATCAAACGCAGCACGTAAAGAGCGTCCTATCAATCGCTGAATTTCTTGTGTGCGACCTGATTGCTTACCTTTCGCTGCTTCTCTATCCATACGGGTATGGGTTGATCTAGGTAGCATGCCGTATTCTGCTGTCATCCAACCTTTGCCTTGACCACGCATAAAGGGCGGTACTTTTTCATCGATGCTGGCCGTACATAAAACACGTGTATCGCCAAACTCGACTAAGACAGATCCTTCAGCATGGCGCGTGAAATGACGGGTTAGTTTTACTTCGCGTAAGGCGTTTGCGGCACGGCCGCTAGGACGTTGTGATGAGGTTGACACGGCGCTTTCCTTTTTTTAATCGTTGTTTGTGCTTAAGACTAATGCCTTGCACTTTATGCACGCAGCCTAGAGTGAGTGGCTGTGTATTTGCATGGCGCCGCGATGTTGACTGCGATAAGACTGATTTCCCTGCCACGTCATCGCTAGCGCGGTGACATTATCGCTGTTTTTGCCGCCCACTGCGGTAGCACTGCGCACGAGCTCAGGTATGGCTTGT
>JBEDCU010000059.1:0-18055 GCA_041176585.1 Pseudomonadota bacterium | reverse complement strand
GAAACCGGTTTCAAATTCAATGATGCTGTGTTGCGTCACCTAACGGTACGCATGAAGCGAGCAGAAACTGCACCATCTCCTATCATGAAGAGTGTGAGCAAGGAAGATGCGGCTAAAGCGCAGCGTACTGAGGCACCGGCCGCCTAATTGGCGGAATTGTCTTTGACTAGAGAGGAAGAAAACAGATTTCAGTGTGTGGCAAGTCTGGCTCAACGAGAAATAATGCGTTATAGCCCGGCAGGTATCCCGATCGTGACAGCGACATTGCTGCATAGGTCGGAGCAGGTTGAAGCAGGTGGTGTGCGTGTAGTAGAGCTGGAAATTTCAGCCCATGCTGCAGGTGATGTAGCACACAAACTTGAACAAATCTCGCTAGGTGAAACCTACCAATTTTCAGGTTTCATGGCCAAAAAAAACCGCAACAGTAAAAATCTGATTTTTCATCTTCACGATTTCAAATCCATTACTTAACAGATTCAGGAGCCACAAATGGCATTCGGAAAAAAATTCGATAAAAGCAAGTTGAAAGAAAAACGTAAACAACAGAATCCACTGTTCAAACGTAAAAAGTTTTGCCGCTTCACCGTCGCTAACGTAGAGCAAGTTGACTATAAAGATGTCGATACGCTGAAAGATTTCGTTCAAGAGAATGGCAAGATCATGCCTGCTCGTTTGACTGGCACACGTGCGCATTATCAGCGTCAAGTGGACACCGCTATCAAGCGTGCCCGTTATCTCGCTTTGCTGCCTTACACCGATTTGCATAACGCTTAATCGGTTTTAGGTTCAAGTACATTCTGGAGAATAAAATGCAAGTTATCTTGATGGAAAAAGTAGTAAATCTAGGCAACCTCGGTGAAGTCGTTCGCGTGAAAGATGGTTATGCACGTAACTTCCTCATCCCCCAACGTAAAGCACGTCGTGCTACTGCTACTGCGATTGCTGAGTTTGAAGCAAAGCGTGCTGAGTTAGAAAAAGCAGCTGCAGCAAAATTAGCTGAAGCACAAGCACTTGGTGAAAAAGTAGCAGCATTGACCGTGCATGTTTCACAAAAATCTGGTGTAGATGGCCGTTTGTTTGGTTCAGTTACTAATCATGATGTTGCTGAAGCTTTGACTAAACTCGGATGCACAATCGATAAAGCACAAGTACGTATGCCTACAGGTCCTTTAAAGACTGCTGGTGAATTTGCTTTGTCAGTGTCGTTGCATACAGATGTTGTAGTTGAAGTGAAAGTCATCATCACTGGTGAACATTCTTAATTCACTGCCTTCTGCAAGGCTTGAATGATAGGTAAAAAAGCTGGGCTAGCCCCAGCTTTTTTGTTTTTGCAAAGCTTTGCGCTTACCCTAATGATGCATAGGTGTTAAGTCTGCATAGCCATGTTTTTATAGGCCGTAATGGGTGGCCTAGCAGGTATAATTTACGCTATGAATACTCCTGTCGATCCTTTAGTTGATTCTTTAAAAATTCCACCGCATTCCGTCGAGGCGGAACAGTCTGTGTTGGGCGGCTTACTGCTTGATAACGCAGCGTGGGACAAGATTGCAGATTTTTTAAGTCCTGCAGATTTTTATCGTTTTGATCACAGACAGATTTTTCAGCATATTGCCAAGTTGATCAGTGTGGCCAAGCCAGCGGATGTGATTACGGTCTTTGAATCTTTATCATCGAGTGCTAAAGCAGAAGAGGTAGGAGGTATCGCCTATTTAAATGCACTGGCACAAAACACACCCTCAGCAGCAAATATTCGACGCTACGCAGAAATTGTGCGTGATCGTGCAGTCTTACGCAGATTAATCACCGTATCAGATGAAATTTCTGGTGAAGCTTTTAATCCGCAAGGTAAAGAAGTAAAGCAATTACTCGATGAAGCTGAAGCAAAGATTTTTTCTATTGCTGAAGATGGCTCACGTGGTAAACAAGGTTTTCAAGAAATTCAACCTTTGCTGACTCAAGTCGTAGAGCGTATTGACGAACTATATAACCGCGAAAATCCAAATGACATTACGGGTGTGCCAACCGGATTTGTTGATTTAGATCGTATGACATCAGGTTTGCAAAAAGGTGATTTGATTATTGTTGCAGGTCGACCATCTATGGGTAAGACCGCTTTCTCTGTGAATATCGGTGAACATGTTGCTGTAGAAAGCGGCTTACCAGTTGCGATATTTTCTATGGAAATGGGTGGATCACAATTAGCGATGCGTATGTTGGGCTCGGTAGGAAGACTAGATCAAACGCGTTTGCGAACTGGGCGATTGAATGATGAAGATTGGCCGCGACTGACGCATGCCATTCAAAAAATGAATGGAGCACAAATCTATATCGATGAAACACCAGGTTTAAATTCTATGGAATTGCGTGCACGTTCACGACGTCTAGCACGCACCTGTGGCACCTTAGGTTTAGTCATAGTCGATTATTTGCAATTGATGTCAGCTAATAGCGCCGGTGAAAATCGCGCCACGGAGATTTCTGAAATTTCACGAAATCTTAAAGGCTTAGCAAAAGAATTGAATTGCCCAGTGATCGCGCTCTCACAGTTAAATCGTTCGTTGGAACAACGTCCTAACAAACGACCTGTGATGTCTGACTTGCGTGAGTCGGGCGCGATTGAACAAGATGCCGATTTGATTTTGTTTATTTATCGCGATGAAGTGTATAACCCAGACACAACTGAAAAAGGTATTGCAGAGATCATCATTGGTAAGCAAAGAAATGGCCCTATCGGTGATGTACGTCTGACCTTCCTAGGTCAATTCACAAAATTTGAGAATTACACCAGCAGTGGTACTGCATACGGAAATAATTAAGCTCACCATAGCAGTCATCACTGCACATCATAGTTAGCGATTTTTTGTTTAAAAATTGCCTGCTAACGATTGAAAAATTAATAGTGGTATTAGGAGAAAAAAATGTTCGGAAGATTAATGCCGACAGAAGGTAAGTTTTTTGATCTGTTTATTCAGCATGCTGATTTATGCGTCAAGGGCGGTCAAGAAATGCTTGCATTGATGACGACTTTTGATAATTTAGAAACTCGCGTGCACGCTATTGAGTCTTTGGAAAAACAAGCTGACAAAGTGACACATGCAGCACTAGAGATGCTGCATAAAACTTTTATCACGCCTTTAGATCGAGAAGATATCCATCAACTAATCACACGTATGGATGATATTTTAGATTTAATGGAAGACGCAGGTCAGACCGTATCGCTATACGACATTAAACAAATCACACCAGAAGCTAAGCGTCTGGCAGAGTTATGTTTATCTTGCTGTGAGAAAGTGCGTGCTTGTGTAGGTTTGTTACACAACATGAAAAATTCACGTGAGATGCTCGCTATTTGTGCTGAGATCGATAGATTAGAATCCGATGCAGATCACGTTATGCGAGCTGCAATGTCAAAATTATTTCGTGAAGAACCAGACGTACGCAATTTAATCAAGCTTAAAGCGATTTATGAAATTCTTGAGTCAGTGACTGATCGCTGTGAAGATGTAGCCAATATTATCGAGGGCATCATTGTAGAGAATGCATAATTGTATTTGCTGATCTATTCATTTAAAACTTATGCAGACCCTCAATATTAGTCTCACCCTTCTTGCTTTTCTTGTGTTGCTAGCACTCGTGTTTGATTTCATGAATGGCTTTCATGATGCAGCGAATGCAATTGCAACCGTTGTTTCTACCGGAGTGTTAAAGCCACAATCAGCAGTCATGTTAGCTGCTTTTTTTAACTTTATTGCTATTTTAGTTTTTCAACTGAATGTCGCAACCACAGTAGGTAAGGGAATCATCGATCCCACAATGATCGATCACTATGTTGTGTTTGGTGCTTTATTCGCTGCCATCACATGGAATTTTTTGACATGGTATTTCGGCATTCCTTCTTCTTCATCCCATGCACTCATCGGTGGTCTAATAGGTGCTGCATTAGCAAACGCAGGAACTGCATCTTTAATTTCGAGCGGGATAATTAAAACGCTGTTTTTTATTTTTCTTTCGCCTTTACTTGGTTTCTTAATTGGCTCATTAATGATGTTGCTCGTGTCATGGCTTTTTGTGCGCAGTACACCGCAGCGCATTGATAAATGGTTTAGGCGTATGCAACTCTTGTCTGCATCGATGTATAGCTTAGGTCATGGCGGTAATGATGCACAAAAAACGATGGGTATTATTTGGATGTTATTAATCGCTGCTGGAGTCACTGCTGCTACTGATCCTTTACCTTTATGGGTCGTCGTTTCTTGTTATGCTGCGATCAGTCTAGGTACCTTGTTGGGCGGATGGCGTATCGTAAGAACCATGGGCATGAAAATTACTAAGTTAAAACCTGTCGGTGGATTTTGTACAGAGACGGGTGGTGCCATAACCTTATTTTTAGCAACCAGTATGGGTATTCCTGTTTCTACTACCCATACCATTACGAGCGCTATTGTTGGTGTGGGAAGTGCGCGCAAAATGACTGCAGTCCGCTGGGGAATTGCAGGCACTATTCTCTGGGCTTGGATATTTACTATCCCAGCTACAGCATTGATCGCTGCAATCGCATGGTGGATAGGTAAGCATGCGCTTTGAGTATTAGCTGTAAGTATGAATCTTGATGCAATAAAAAAACCTGCCGATGAAACATCGGCAGGTTTTTTTACATTCTAATGAGATGTACTAAGGCTTTATGTCCTAAAGCTTTATGTTCTAAAGCTTAACCTCAGAGCACTTCACTTGCATGATCAGCGAGTCTGGAACGTTCACCGCGTGCCAAAGTGATATGTCCACTATGTGACCAACCTTTAAAACGATCAACCACATACGTTAAGCCACTTGAACCCTCGGTTAAGTAAGGTGTATCAATCTGCGCGATATTACCTAAACAAACAATTTTTGTTCCCGGACCAGCACGTGTCACCAAGGTTTTCATTTGTTTTGGTGTGAGATTTTGTGCTTCATCGATAATCAAATACTTATTCACAAAAGTGCGACCACGCATAAAGTTCATTGATTTAATTTTAATCCGTGAACGAATCAATTCTTGCGTTGCTGCGCGTCCCCATTCACCTGCATCAGAATCAGATTTATTCAACACTTCAAGATTATCATCAAATGCACCCATCCACGGTGACATTTTTTCTTCCTCTGTGCCAGGTAAAAAACCTATGTCTTCACCAACAGGGACTGTTACACGGGTGACGATAATTTCATTGTAGATTTTTGTCTCTAGTACTTGCGTTAAACCTGCAGCTAAAGCGAGTAGCGTTTTACCTGTTCCAGCTTGACCGAGTAAGGTAATGAAATCACATTCAGGATCCATCAGTAAATTGAGCGCAAAATTTTGTTCACGATTGCGTGACGTAATGCCCCAGACATTATGTTTGTTATGTCCAAAATCACGCAAGGTACGTAACACGGCCGTCTTGCCATTGATTTGTGTGACCTGACCATAAAATGCAGCTTCACCATCTTGTGGTTCAAGGAATACAAACTGGTTAATCAACATAGAAGGTACGGCAGGACCAGTCACACGATAGAAAGTTGTGCCTGCTCCATGGCGATTTTCTTTCCATGATTCCATGCCTTTTGCATGCTTATCCCAAAAATCAAAAGGTAATTGAAAAATACCTGAGTACAGCAGATCGGTATCTTCTAATACATGATCATTGAAATATTCTTCAGCAGGCAATCCAAGTGCACGCGCTTTAATGCGCATATTGATATCTTTAGATACCAAGACTACAGGGCGTTGTGGAAATTGTTCTTGCAGTCCGCGCACTACAGCTAAGATTTGATTATCTGCTTTACCTACTGGTAGTCCTTGTGGTAATTGCCAATCATTCAAGCGAGTTTGAAAAAACAAACGACCACTCGCATCTTTATTACCTAACTTACTAAGTGGAATACCGTTATCAATTTCACTTTCACCTGTATCAGCAACCAGTGCATCGAGTGAGCGTGACACTTGTCGTGCATTGCGTGCCACTTCTGACATACCTTTTTTATGATTATCTAATTCTTCTAGCGTAATCATAGGAAGATAAACATCATGTTCATCAAAGCGGAATAGCGATGTTGGATCATGCATTAATACATTGGTATCCAATACAAATAACTTAGTCACACCACGTTTGCCTGTGGATTTACTCGATGACGATTTGTTAGTTGCACCAGCGTGTGAACGACTATTGCCGCTGCGTTGTTCGCGTTGATCTGAATCTGATTTTGTGCGCGCTACGGGCACAGGTGCTGAACTTTTGATGGGTGCTTCAACCAGAGCGATCACTGGTTTTTTCAACGACTTATTTTTTTCTGCCTTAGGATAATCTAGGGGGGAGAGCAATGCTGCAGGTTTGGTCGGCATTTTAGGCAGTGGCATCGAGTCCTCAAAGAAAAAAGTGAAAAGAAAAAGTAGGTTTAAATATTTTTATACCGTAAAAAACTGAAAAGGCTGTTTAAGCAAAAGGCAATGTGCCTTTTTCCTAAACAGCCTCTATAAAATTTATTATTTAATTTCAATTAGTTATGAATCGTTAAGAGAGATTCTTCACCAATTCCAGAACTTCATCAACATGTCCTGGAACCTTTACTCCACGCCATTCTTTCACTATTTTACCTGTGACGTCAATGACAAAAGTTGATCGCTCAACTCCTCGAACTTTTTTACCATACATTGATTTCATAACGATGACATCAAACATCGTACAGACTTTTTCATCACCATCTGAGATCAATTCGAAAGGCAATTCGAGTTTTGTTTTGAAACCTACATGCGATCGTAGACTATCGCGACTAATACCAAAGACGACGGTGTTGGCCGCTGCAAATTCAGGATGCAAGTCACGAAACTGCATGCTCTCTGTGGTGCAACCCGGTGTATTGTCCTTAGGGTAAAAATACAGCACTACATTCTTACCTTGATAGGAGCTGAGTTGAAAAGGCATATCGCCCGTCATTTCGGCTGAAAAATCGGGCACGGTCATATTCAAAATTGAAGGGCGGTCAGACAAAATAGCGTCTCCTGGCAAATGATTGAAATTTGTGAGCAATGTACCGCATTGCCTAAGTCATAGCTCTATTAACCGCATAAGCTTAGGGATATTTATCTCAGCGCTGCCATCAGATTCATCAAATACTAAAAAACTAAGCGGACAAAATAAGAGCCAGAGCGACTTTGCGACCCTCGGCCATCAAAATATTATAAGTTCGACAAGCAGCCTGATTATCCATACATTCCACTCCTATCCGGCGTGCGGTCAAATTCGCAATAAGTTGGGGATGAATAAAATGCTGCCGATTACCTGTGCCAAGTATGACAACATCCGGCTCTAGGGATTCAATTTCTGAGAAATGCTCAGTTGTGAGTGAGGAGAAGGCGCTTACATTCCAATTTACTGGAGCCCGTTCAGGCATAACTAATAAGCTGTGCTTAAATTGAATAGCATTAATCTCGACCCAATTCTCTTCATAACCGGTGACGGTCTGGTATTGCTGCGTGGAGGTGGTATGTAGCTTCATAATGGCCGCAATTTTAGCCCGAACCGTGCTGAAATGCCCGCCAAAATCAGCTATAAACATTGATAAGACGGCCTAATTTGGGGCAAAATGGTTGTTTTTTTCGCGCTGCAACACTGTGTTGATTAGCGCCTGCATTTTTTGAGCGAGAAACAGCTGTGAGACAAATCCAAAAATCGAAAAAACTAGCAGATGTTTGCTACGACATACGTGGTCCCGTGCTGGAAAAAGCACGACAGATGGAGGAAGAAGGCCATAAAATCATAAAACTCAACATCGGCAACTTGGCCGTGTTTGGTTTTGATGCGCCCGATGAAATCGTGCAAGACATGATACGCAACATGGGCAATGCCTCCGGTTACACCGATTCCAAAGGCTTGTTTGCACCGCGTAAAGCGATCATGCAATACAGCCAAGAAAAAAATATAGAAGGCGTCACCATTGATGACATCTACCTAGGCAATGGCGCCTCAGAATTAATCGTCATGAGCATGAATGCTTTGCTCAACACTGGTGACGAAGTGTTAGTCCCTGCACCTGATTATCCATTGTGGACAGCAGCAGTCAGTCTTTCAAGTGGCACTCCTGTGCATTATGTCTGTGATGAGCAAGCCGACTGGATGCCTGACATAGAAGACATGCGCAAAAAAATCAATTCCAACACACGCGCCATTGTTGTTATCAATCCGAATAACCCAACCGGTGCTTTATATCCGGTTGAGTTGTTAGAGCAAATCGTAGAACTCGCGCGTCAACATCAACTCATTATTTTTGCTGATGAAATCTATGACAAAGTGCTTTATGACGGAGCTCAACATACATCGTTAGCATCACTGGCTGATGATGTTTTATTTATCACCTTCAACGGACTTTCAAAAAATTATCGTTCTTGCGGATATCGTGCTGGTTGGATGATAGTCTCAGGTGAGAAAAAACATGCGAAAGATTACATAGAAGGCTTGAATATGTTGGCCTCTATGCGTTTATGTGCCAATGCGCCAGGTCAGTATGCAATTCAAACTGCACTCGGTGGCTATCAAAGCATTAATGATTTAGTGGGAACAGGTGGTCGCTTACTACGTCAACGTGATTTAGCGCACAAACTCTTAACCGAGATTCCCGGTGTGACTTGTGTCAAACCTAAGTCTGCTTTGTATATGTTTCCTAAGTTAGATCCTAAGCTTTATCCAATCGAAGATGATCAGCAATTCGCCTATGATTTATTAGCAGCTGAGCGTGTACTGATCGTACAAGGCACAGGTTTCAATTGCTCCACCACCGATCATTTCAGAGTCGTGTTCTTACCCAATACCGATGATTTAACCGAAGCGGTTGGACGAATTGCTCACTTCCTTGATGGCTATCGACGCTTACATGCGCGTGCCTAATTTCCTCATAACAGCATCATAGATCACACATGAAACCAATTAAAGTAGGCCTGCTAGGCATAGGCACAGTAGGTGCAGGTACATTCGCTGTTTTACAGCGAAATCAAGAAGAAATCATACGACGCGCTGGTCGCGGTATTGAAATTGCTGTGGTGGCTGATCTCGATACAGCGCGCGCTAAAGAAATCACGGGTGGTGATATTGAAGTGGTGAGCGACGCACACTTAGTTGTGAATCGTCCTGACATTGATGTCGTGATTGAACTCATCGGTGGTTATGGCATTGCACGTGAACTCGTCATGCAAGCGATTGTCAATGGTAAGCATGTAGTCACTGCGAATAAAGCACTACTCGCAAAACATGGTACAGAAATTTTCAAAGCAGCTGAAGAGCAGGGTGTCATCGTCGCATTTGAAGCAGCAGTCGCGGGTGGAATACCTATCATCAAAGCCTTGCGTGAAGGCTTAACCGCAAATCGCATACAGTGGGTGGCTGGCATCATCAATGGCACCACCAATTTCATCCTCTCTGAAATGCGTGACAAAGGTTTGGACTTTGCCACCGTGCTAAAGGAAGCACAACGATTGGGTTATGCCGAGGCAGATCCCACCTTTGACATAGAAGGCATAGATGCAGCGCATAAAGCCAGCATCATGTCAGCCATTGCTTTTGGTACACCGGTGCAATTTGATCAAGCTTATGTAGAAGGCATTACCAATCTACAAGCAATTGACATACGTTATGCAGAACAACTTGGTTATCGCATTAAATTGCTAGGTATTACTCGACGCACTGCACATGGCATTGAATTGCGTGTGCATCCCACACTGATTCCAAAAAATCGCTTAATCGCAAATGTGGAAGGCGCTATGAATGCAGTTTTGGTTCAGGGTGATGCAGTGGGTGCGACTCTTTATTACGGCAAAGGTGCGGGTGCTGAACCAACTGCTTCTGCAGTGATTGCAGATTTAGTCGACATTGCTAGATTGGCTGACGCAGATCCTGTGTATCGCGTACCGTCATTAGCCTATCAGACAAAATCATTGGCGGATACACCTATCTTGCCGATGTCAGAAATTATTACGAGTTATTATTTACGTCTCAGAGTGGCCGACCAACCTGGAGTCTTAGCAGACATCACCCGCATCTTGGCAGATGCTTCCATCTCGATTGACGCCATGCTGCAAAAAGAACCGGATGAAGGCGAAACACA
The DNA here is from genome assembly GCA_041176585.1 of Pseudomonadota bacterium. Classification (GTDB taxonomy): domain Bacteria; phylum Pseudomonadota; class Gammaproteobacteria; order Burkholderiales; family Burkholderiaceae_D; genus Pernthalerella. Next base: position 7,945 of record JBEDCU010000059.1, on the reverse strand, counting down.
AACCGACATCATCTTGTTAACGCATCAAACCCAAGAGAAAAATATTAATGCTGCGATCGCAGCGATTGAAGCGCTCAATACCGTAGACGGTAAAGTGACACGTCTACGGCTTGAGCAATTAGGTTGAGGACTAAGGACTGCATTAAATCTTATTTGCAATACCTTTCATCGTATCAATTACTTCTTTAATAATGGCACTCATGATTGTTGCAGTTAAAGTAAATTTTGCTGATTCAGATTGATACTTAACCATTTCTGCCATGCTTAATGCGCCTCCTGTAGATATTGCGTTAGTAACTAATTTAAATGCATTTTCAGCAGCCCCTAGAACGCCAGTAGTAAAATCTTGCATATTAGTAAGTGTTGTTCCAGCAAGTGTGGTTGCAGGGGTGGGTGTTGGTTGGGCCATAATATTTCTCCTTTTGTTTAAGTAAAAAAATCTATTAATTTTTGAGTTTTTTAACTTCAAAAATTAATAGTGCTGCTTGTACAACTTTTTGTACTGCTTCTATCTTTTCCCGCACAGGTTTTGATTGTAATTTTTTCGATTCAACTTCAATTCTTTCGGAAATACCTTTAATTTTTTTCTCCATTTCCGTTTCTAATTCTTCATCAGTTTTATCTTCTTTTTCAAACAGTGCGTTTCTTACATTAAATTTTTCTTCAGTAGTGTTCATTGTTATCTTCCTATCCTAAAACGCTCATTCCCATCAAATATAATTTCATTGTCTCTGACTATGCTAAGTACATTGCCGTTGATGTTTCCACCTCTGCCAATTCGTTGACCGCTTGTAGTCACGACAAAGGGTGTATTACCACCGACAATAGTTTCTACATTCACCGGTGGTTTACTTTGAATTTGTGAAACAGTTGCGCGTATCGGTAATAAATTTCCATAATTCTTATTAAAGCCTTGCACTAAGTTTTCCCAAGTACGGATTTCATTTTCTGTCAGCTTTCCACTTAAAACAAAATCAGGCTGGCGCGAGAGGATCTGAAAACGCTTGCCCAGACCAAGATTATTTAATTCTGTTTCAAATCTAAAGGCAATTTCTTCAGGTCCTAGTAAACTACTTTCCACCTCAAGCACACCCGGAATAGTTGTTTTAAAGAGATCAATCACTTCATCTCTGGCGCTAGCACTGCTGACTGAGCCACTGATTTTCAACACACCATTATTTATTCCATCGACAGTAATTTTTGTACGATTTTTATCTTCATTTTGATCAATTAACTTTTTAGCTGCCTCGAGTATTTCAGGCTCTGAATAAATTTGAATCAGAGAATTAGGCGCATGCTGATGAACAATGTCAGTAATTTTATTTTTTGTTTCAGCATTGCTGACATAGCCTTTAACAACTGTCTCACCTTGTTTGTTTCTTGATACTTTGATTGAATTCTTTTCAGTGATAAGAGAAATTTTAGCTCTGATGTCATTCAAATATTGAGGCTCTACCGAGCTGTTTTGTGCTGTAGCTATGTTTGAAATATCAGGCTCATTTTTCTGTAAACTAAAAATGATGGAAATCCCTGAAACAAGAATAATGAACAATACAGAAAAAGAAATAAATAAACCTAATTTTGCGCGTAAATGAGGGGGTATAAATTTCGCAATGATTGACTGAACTTCAGTGACTTCAACAATCGGCTCGTAGATAGGCGGGTGAGAAATTGGCGAAGCTGGTGAGATAGGAGCGACTTCTACTGGATCCGGCCACTCAGCATCGAGATGATCAATTGCAATCCATACCCCTCCAATTTCTATCGGCATGCCTAACGCAAGGTTATATTTTTCCTCAATAGGATTGCCTTCAGTGTCATTAATTTTCCCGTCTATGGGACTAATGCTAGTTTGCCCTTCTTCTACCGTTAGTTTTGCGTGCGTAGCTTCAATACGAGGGCCGGTTAAGATGATGGTGCAATCATCTGAAGTACCAAGCTGATAATCTCCTGGGAAAAGAGTTAGACGACTCCCTGACTGAGGACCATAGAGTACTCTCAGTTCTAGCGGGGCTGTTTGTAGCTCATCGAGATTAGGTTCACGCTTCATAATTAAATAATTTTTTATTTTTACAATATCGGGATAGAATTAGAATTATTAACTTTTCACCTTCTCAGAATGAGCATTCATACTTTTGGCAGGGATAACACTTTTGTGATTCAGCCTTCTGGCGATATGAGTAAGCCATCTTTGCTTGAATTGGATGCCATGCTTCAAACAGCGTTGGAAGAAGGGATGCAAAATATTATTTTTGATTTCACGGATTTGACTTATATATCGAGCGATGGCTTGCGCATAATCCTTGATGCGATTAAAAAACTCCCGTCCAAAGACTACCCAGTAGCGATTGTAGGCATGAAGCCAGCTGTTCGTAGCTTGTTTGAAGTAGGTGGATTTATGGAATTGATTAATGAATTTCCTGATATCGAAGATGCGTTTAGCTCTTTTCACTAAACCTTCAAAGTGATTATGAAAGAAGGCAGTATTTAAATAATTTTTCATAACTCTACCCTTGCCAGTGGTTGAATATTAATTTCAGGAGTTAGCTCTTGATAAGATAAAACGGGTAATTCATAAATTTCTTGTTCTATCATTTTTCTCATATAACGCCGAATATCCATAGACGTTAATAAAACCGGTCTTTGCATAGATCGCGATAAATCTCCCACAGTCGATTTAAGATTTTCAAGTAACTTACGTGAAACGGTAGGTTCTAAAGCGAGATACGAACCGCCCGAAGTCTGTCGCACAGCACTACGTACTGCATCCTCAACATTTGGTGCAAGTAAATAGGCAGGTAAAATATTTTGACCTGAAGAGTAGCGATGGCTAATATGCCGCTTCAAAGCGACTCTGACATATTCAGCCAACATCACTGAATCTTTTTCTTTCTGCCCCCATTCAATTAAAGCTTCCATCACAGCGCGTATATTGCGAATAGAAATTTCTTCATTCACTAAGCGTTGCAGAATTTCAGCAATTTTATAAATAGGCAAAACTCTTTGTACTTCTTTCGCCAGTTCTGGGAAACGACTCTCAGTCTCAGTCAAAATTGAACGTGTTTCTTGTATACCTATAAATTCACCTGCATATTTTTTCAGCACAACAGCAATATGATAAGAGAGCAGTTTCTAACCATGTTCATGGCAATACCGAACAACCAAGTAGAGAGTTTTGAGTCGCCTCGAAAATTAGCAATGGTTCTGGCGGCTTCCACAAAGGCTTGCTGGGTTATGTCAGCTGCATCATCGGGGTGATCTATATATTTGATTACAAAGCGATATAGTCGTTTTTGATGAGATGAAATGAGCTCACGGAATAGTTCTTCTTGATTTCGTTCTGCCGGTGGGATATTTTCGTAAGTCGTTTTCGGAGGTGTATAAACTTTTGCTGGGGCTTTCTCTTTGACTGGCTCCGTAGGTTCTTCTAGAGCGGTCTCTAATTCACTATCTAAGATGAATCCATCAGAATTAAATTCTTCAGAATCAATTAATCCTAGTTCTTCAAGGATTTCTGCTTGCTGTTCGACCATATTGCCCCCGTCTGCAGTAGATTAGGTGACAAATCCAAATACTTTATGAGTAAGTAGGTATTCGGGTTTGAGTTTTTTCAACCGCATTTTTGAGTAGTTTGGTTTTGAGCGATGCGCTCTTACCTTGATTTGAAGTGGTGAATCTCTTTAGATGGTCAAGAAAGTTGCAGCTAGTTAATCTAAAGTGACGCTCTTCTTTTTTTGGAGAAATATTTGACTTTTTTACGTGTGATTTTCGAAAAAAAGTCATTTTTAGCCCCAAAAAATCTCGAAAACTACCTAATTCATGGGATTGACAAGCGGAGATTAATGGTTGTCTTTATGTAAAGACATAGGCATTCCGAAATAGGCTTTAAACATTCGAAATCGGTATGACTAGCTAGAAAGTCCTTATTTAGCTCAGTCTTTGTTTAGCCTGCTGGCCTTATAATTGCATTTGTTCCTTGTCGGATATTTCTTATATGCACTATTTATCTACTCGTGGCTTTGCGGCAACGCCTCATTTCTCTGAAATTTTGCTTGGCGGTCTGGCTCCAGACGGTGGTCTTTATTTACCTGCCCAGTATCCTCAGGTGAGTGCTTCCGAGCTTGATACTTGGCGTAATCTTTCGTATGCAAATCTAGCGTTTGAAATTTTGAAAAAATTTGCAACGGACATACCTGAAAACGATTTACGTCTGTTGACTGATAAAACCTATACCGAAGCGGTTTATTGCAACACGAGAGAGAGCGAGTCAGCCAAAGAGATTACTCCCTTACGCAAACTCCAGAGTGAGCAAGGCAGCACTTTATTACTGCAAGCTTTGTCGAATGGTCCAACACTTGCCTTTAAAGATATGGCCATGCAGTTGCTCGGTAATTTATTTGAATATGTTCTAGCGCGTGATGGGTCTGAGTTGAATATCTTCGGTGCGACTTCCGGTGATACTGGTAGTGCTGCTGAATATGCTATGCGTGGGAAAAAAGGGATACGCGTTTTTATGCTATCGCCTCATTTGAAAATGAGTGCATTTCAAAGTGCGCAAATGTTTAGTCTGCAAGATCCAAATATTTTCAACATTGCAGTCAAGGGTGTATTCGATGATTGTCAGGATATGGTGAAAGCCGTATCGAATGATTTAGGATTCAAATCACAATACAAAATTGGCACAGTAAATTCAATTAATTGGGCGCGTGTTGTGGCGCAAGTGGTGTATTACTTCCGTGGTTATCTTAGCGCTACCAAGCACAATAGTGAGAAGGTTTCCTTTACTGTCCCATCTGGTAATTTTGGCAATATCTGTGCTGGTCATATCGCACGCATGATGGGTCTACCCATAGATAAACTCATAGTCGCTACGAATGAGAATGATGTATTGAATGAATTTTTCAGTACCGGCATCTATCGTGTGCGTAAGTCAGCTGAGACTTATCACACGAGTAGTCCTAGCATGGATATTAGTAAAGCTTCAAATTTCGAGCGCTTTATTTTTGATTTGATAGGGCGTGATGCTGCACGAGTCAAAGCTTTATTCGCTAAAGTAGAATCGCAGGGTGGCTTTGATTTATCAGGTAAAGCGGGAAGTGATGGCGATGAATTCAAGTTTGTAAATCAATATGGATTTTTAGCAGGTAGATCTACGCATCAAGATCGCCTTAATACTATTCGCTACGCGCATGAACATTATGAAATCATGATTGATCCCCATACCGCCGATGGTATTAAAGTAGCACGCGAAAATATGCAGCCTGGTATTCCCATGATTGTGCTTGAGACTGCATTACCAGCTAAATTCAATGAGACCATACGCGAGGCGTTAGATAAAGATGCAGATCGTCCGTTAGGAATGCATAACATTGAAGATCTACCGCAGCGCTTCGATGTGATGGATGTGGATGTGTCAGCGGTCAAACAATACATTGCAAGTCATGTTGATGAATGAATGTGTTCATGCAATCAAATCAAGTCTTAATTTACTACGCCATGTGCTGAGAATAATATGAATATGAAAAAGCCCATGTTAAGCGTGCAAGAAGCGCTGAATTTTCTTTTACAGTCAGCTCGTAGTGTGAAAGAACGTGAGTTGGTATCAACCTTAGATGCTAACGGACGAGTGCTCGCAGAAGATCAAATATCGCAGCTCAATGTCCCGCCTATGGATAACACTCAAATGGATGGCTATGTTGTGAGAGCAGCTGACTGTGTATCTGGAAATGCTGTGTTAAGAGTTTCTCAACGTATTCCAGCTGGTCATATTGGACAGTCTTTAGAAGCCGGAACTGCTGCTAGAATTTTTACTGGTGCTTTTATTCCTGAAGGTGCGGATGCTGTTGTCATGCAGGAGCAATGCAAAGCGGATGCAACAGGTGAACAAGTCACGATAGAACATACGCCACAATCTGGCGAGTGGGTACGTCGTGCAGGTGAAGATATACAAACAGGGAGTGTGATTTTACAAGCAGGTGCCCGACTGCGTGCACAAGAACAAGGCTTAGCCGCATCAGTGGGCTTAGCGCAATTGTCTGTCTTTAGACGGTTGAAAGTAGCCGTATTCTTTACTGGTGATGAACTCACTATGCCAGGCGAGCCATTAAAGCCGGGTGCGATTTATAACTCAAATCGTTTCATGTTGCGTGGTTTACTACAGCAATTAGGTTGTGAAGTTACTGATTTAGGCAATGTGCCTGATACCTTAGATGCGACTCGGTCTGCATTGCGTAGCGCTGCGCAGGGCAATGATTTAATCATTACATCAGGCGGAGTATCAGTTGGTGAGGAAGATCATATTAAACCAGCGGTTGAGGCTGAAGGAAGTCTCAACATGTGGCAGATTGCGATGAAACCGGGTAAACCACTTGCATTTGGTGAAGTGCATCGCGAGTCACAGCAGTCTACTTTTTTTGTGGGATTGCCAGGTAATCCCGTTTCTAGCTTTGTGACTTTTTTACTATTTGTGCGTCCTTTTATTCATGCTTTGCAAGGTGCACAAACTAGTACGCCTAAATCCTATTCCATGCGTGCAGATTTTTCATGGTCAAAGGCGGATAGACGCAATGAATTTTTACGAGTGCGTGTTAATGATGCGCATGGACTTGATTTGTTTAGTAATCAAAGTTCAGGTGTGTTGACATCAACCGTATGGGGTGATGGTTTGGTTGATAATCCACCTAATCAGGTTATTCAGCCAGGTGATGTAGTACGCTTTATTCCTTTTAATGAATTGCTTTATTAAGATGCAAATACAATTAAAATTTTTCGCTAGCTTACGTGAATCAGTAGGTACATCTCAAGAAAATTTGATTCTGACTTCTGATATTCAGACTGCTGGTCAAGTGAGAGAATTACTGCAGCAGCGCGGTGGCGTATGGGCTGAAGCATTAGCACATGGACGTGCTGTGCGTATGGCATGTAATCAGACCATGGCAGAGGAAAGCACACTGTTATCCGAAGGATGTGAGCTTGCTTTTTTCCCGCCAGTGACAGGTGGTTGATTCATACGGAGAATGCGATGGCTGTAAAAGTTCAGACAGAAGATTTTGATTTAACGACTGAGATTGCACAATTGCGTGCCAACACGCCTAAGGTCGGTGCTATCGTTAACTTTGTTGGCGTAGTACGTGATTTAAATGAAGGCGAACAGATTGCTGAGATGGAGTTAGAACACTATCCTGGCATGACAGAAAAAGCATTAGAAGACATCATTGCAGAAGCGCGTAGTAGATGGGACTTGTTTGATGCGCTTGTGATTCATCGTGTTGGTCCTCTCAAACCATTAGATCAAATTGTATTAGTCGCGGTCACTTCAGCACACAGAGGCGAAGCATTTGCTGCTTGTGAATTCATTATTGATTACCTAAAAACACAAGCACCATTTTGGAAAAAAGAACAAACACCACAAGGTAGTCGTTGGGTTGATGCGCGTGTCACCGATGATGAGGCAATGAAGAAATGGGCCCACTAAGTTTTCTAGCAGTTGGTGTGGGTGCTACGCTAGGTGCATGGCTGCGTTGGGGACTTTCTGTTGGTTTAAATAATTATGTCATTAATCTCCCTCTAGGAACCTTAGTTGCAAACTTAGGTGGTGGCTATCTAATCGGTATAGCAGTGGGTTTTTTTCAAGATTTTCCCGACCTCACACCTGAAATACGTTTGCTAGTCGTTACTGGTTTTCTCGGTGGACTGACTACTTTCTCTACCTTCTCTGCAGAAGCAATGCTGCTGCTGCAACGTAGTGAGTATGTGTGGGCTATTACACATACAGGACTACATTTACTAGGCTCTATTGCGTTTTGTATCGCAGGCTTAGCGACTTGGCGCATGGTTGCAGGTTAAAAGTCTTGCCAGTTTTCTAATGCTAGTGATAGCTTGAAATTCGTCTAGTTGCCCCAATAATGGATATAGACTGAATTTTACGGAGCACTCCATCATGCGT
>JBEDCU010000058.1:0-9274 GCA_041176585.1 Pseudomonadota bacterium | reverse complement strand
CACATGGTTATGCACGTAACCAGATGTCTGCTTTCGTTGAATTGCAAGAAGCTGAATTCGCTGCAGCAGAAAAAGGCTTTACCGCAGTTAAACATCAACGTGAAGTTGGTACCGGTTATTTCGATGCAGTGACCCAAGCGATTCAGCAAGGTCAGTCATCTACCACCGCATTGCATGGCTCAACCGAAGATGAACAATTCTTCGACAAGAAAGTCGCCTAAGCAAGCAAGGTAAGCAAGGTAAGCAAGGCAAGAAGAGGGATGGAGGAGACTACTATCCCGTAGCACAGAAAACCGCATCTCACGAGGATGCGGTTTTTTTTTTGAGTGTATTCCTTTCATGGAGATGGGCGCACGCTTGTGTACAATCTCGTCTCTAATTACGCATCTCATAATGCTTAACCTTCACATCAACAAGGCATTCCCACACCATGTTTAGTTATCGTCACGCCTTTCACGCAGGGAATCATGCTGATGTGCTCAAGCACATGGTGCTATTGCAGCTACTGGATTATTTAAACCAAAAAGACACGCCCTACATGGTGGTTGACACCCATGCAGGTGCCGGTATGTATTTGCTTGATAGTGAATATGCCACTCGTAGCGGCGAAGCTGAATCAGGTATAGCTATGCTGTGGGATAAAAAAGATTTACCTGCACCGCTAGCGCAATATGTAGGCATGGTCAAAGCCATGAACCCCAGTGGCAAAATGCGTTTTTATCCGGGCTCACCTTTTTGCGCTGAAAAAATCATGCGTGAAGAAGATAGACTGCGTCTCTTTGAAATGCATTCCACAGAAATTTTAGTATTAGATGAGAATTTTCGTAAACTACAAGCGCATCAAGCAGCGCAAGGGCAGAGGCCTGCACGAGGTAAACGCATACTGATCCAGCGTGCTGATGGCTTTGCGGGTCTGAAAGCTTTGTTACCACCGCCTTCACGTCGTGGCTTAATTTTAATTGATCCTTCCTATGAAGATAAAGATGATTACCGCAAAGTCAAAGTCGCTATCGAAGACGCCATGCAGCGTTTTGCAACAGGGACGTATGCGATTTGGTATCCCGTTCTAGGAAGATTAGATTCACAACAACTGCCTGAACGATTAAAGCGCGTTAGCAATGGCAATTGGTTGAATGTGACCTTAACGGTAGGCAGTCCGACCGAAGAAGGCATGGGGCTACGTAGTAGTGGCATGCTAATCATTAATCCACCTTGGACACTACAAGCGACCTTAAAAGACACCATGCCTTATTTGGTGGATGCCTTAGGTGTGGATGATGCAGCGACTTTTAGTATTCAGGTAAGTGGAGCTGAAACAGCAAAGCCCACAAAAGAGCGCACACGATGAGTAAAGCCTTTGTCAAAGAATCTTCCGATGATGAAGATGATGATGGCGCTGGTTTGCCGCCGATTTCGCCTGGTGCAAAAAACTATATACGGCCGCAAGGCTATCAGCGCATACGTGAAGAGTTATTGCAGTTGATTGATGTAGACCGTCCCGAAGTCGTTAAGATTGTCCATTGGGCTGCTTCGAATGGTGACCGTTCTGAAAATGGTGACTACATTTATGGCAAACGGCGTCTACGTGAAATCGACAGACGCATACGCTTTCTCACCAAACGCATGGACTCAGCTGAAGTGGTGGATCCTAGTTTGCATCATGGTAGTGATCAAATTTTTTTTGGCGCTACAGTCACTTATCGTAATAATGCTGGGCAAGAGCTTACTGTGACCATCGTAGGAATTGATGAGCTCGATCCTTTACATGGACAAATCAGTTGGGTATCACCAGTTGCGCGCGCACTCACTAAAGCCCATGAGGGTGATGTAGTGAGCCTGATGACCCCTTCGGGGATAGACGAATTAGAAATAGTAAGCGTGAGTTACCCAGCTCCAGCTTGACGTAAAATAGCTACCGCAATCACTTGAATTCATTTTTTTATTTAGATCGCTCATTCGCATGCCTATTGTTTATTCGACCTTAAATCATCCCTTGCGTGTGCCGTTGGCGGCCGAGATACATTCACGACCACCAATTAAGCTAGAAGCGCCGGAGCGTATTACGCACCTGGCACTCTACGGTGGAGTGGACATGCAAGGTGTAGGCGATAACGTAGCCATGCAACAGCGCTTGCTCGCCATGTTATGCACGCATTTTGGGGTGACATCGCCCAGTGGCGCTGCAAAATATTTCTTTCATGATTTCGGTCGCTTCCGTCTCAAATGGGAATGCCATACTGAATTTGCAACCTACACCTTCGTTGCGAGTGCTAGTACTAGTACAAGTGCAAGAACGGAGGATACAAATGAAGCCTATTTTTCTCATATGCCAGTGGCCGATGTGCCAGAAGAATGGCTGCTGAGCTTGCAAGGCAAAGTGATCTCCGCCAATCACGTGATTTTAGAACGCGCCACAGAGACCGCATTTGAAAGTGTGCCTAAAATGCGAGCGCTGTTTGAAGGGAATGCAGTGGTAGCGTGTGAAGCCTCACATGCAGCCCAAGTATGGACAGATTTTCAAATTCATCCCGATGGCTTTGGCCGCTTTGTCGTGCGTGATGCAGGGCTGTATGGCATGCAAGCTGGTCGTTTAGTGCAACGCTTATTAGAGATTGAAACCTATCGCATCATGGCCTTAATGGGCTTGCCACATGCACAGCGCTCAAATCCTACATTGAACATTATTGAGAGTGAGTTAACCCGTTTGACAACTGCCATGGTGGATATGGAGCCGACAGAATCCGTCATTAACAGTGATGCAAGTGGTACGGGAGTCCATGATGTCGATAAACAGCAGTCGCTGCTAGATAACATTACTGAATTAGCGGCGCGACTTGAACGTATTGCAGTTGATAACAACTATCGCTTTTCAGCTTCACAAGCCTATTTCCGTTTGGTTCACGCTCGCATAGAAGAATTACGTGAACGTCGTGTCGAAGGTGTACCGACGATTTTAGAATTCATGGATAGGCGCTTAACACCGGCTATGAATACTTGCTCTGCTGTTGCGCGTCGTCAGGAATTATTAGCAGAACGTATTGCAAATACCAACTCACTATTACGAACTCGAGTAGGTATTGTGCAAGAAAAGCAAAATAGCAAAATCCTTGAAGCAATGAATGCGCGTGGTGCACAACAACTCAAATTGCAGCAAGCAGTGGAAGGCATTTCTGTAGTCGCAATTTCTTATTACATCATTGGTTTGCTGAGTTATTTAGCCAAGGCAGCTAAATCAGCAGGCTTAGATTTTGACACCGATCTTATTCTAGGACTTGCTATCCCTGTGATAGCAATATTGGCAGGTTTTGGATTACGTCGTATTCACAAGAGTGTAAAACGCGGTAAACGCTTTACCGATTGAAATAATCGTTAAGTTCTTACATCATGACTACGTTCGCGCAGGATGCGAGCCACACCATTGATGCTACGTACATTACGAATCAAACGTGCTAAATGTATTCGATCTTCTACTTGTATCGTAAAACGCAAATCAGTCAGATCTGAGTTCACACTTTCATCCATACTGATGTGTACGATGTTGGAGTCGGATTCGCCAATCTCAGCCGCAATGCGCGCTAATGCGCCTTTTTCATTTTGTACTAAGACACGAATCCTTGATTCAAAGCGACGATTTGGCTCAGTAGCCCAATTCACTTCTATCCATCGTCCTGGTTCTTTGGTGCGTAAACGTTTTGCAGTTTCACAGTCTGCAGTGTGAACAGATAGTGTTTGATCGCGACGTAAATGCCCTGTTAACACGTCACCAGGAATCGGCATACAACAAGAAGCGAGCTGCACCGAGGCAGATTCATTGCCACTAATCGTGACAGGATTGATTTTCTTTTCTCTACTTGCGATCTTACTAGCCGCATCAGTGGATTTTAATTCCATTAAACCTAAGATATGGCGCGCCACCAATACAGCCATACGTTTACCTACACCAATATCTGCAAACAGTTCATCGAGAGATTTAACACCTGTTTCATTCATCAAGCGCTCGCTTACTGCGATCGGTAATTGAATTGATAAATCTAAAGCATCTAAGGCATGTTCCAACAGCATATAACCTAATTCAATCGCCTCAGTTGGATTGATGGTGCGCAAGTGATGACGAATTGCAGAACGCGCTTTACCAGTGCGTACATAGCCTAACCAATTGGGAGTGGGGCGTGCATCATCTGATACATCAATAGCGACGATATCGCCATTGCGTAATTCTGTTTTTAGAGCGACTGACTCATGATTGATTCTTGCAGAGACTGCATGGTCCCCAATATCTGTGTGAATTGTGTAAGCAAAATCTAATGCAGTCGCACCCCGTGGCAAAGAAATGATGGTGGATTTAGGTGTAAACACATAGACCGAATCAGGAAATAAATCGACCTTAACGTGTTCTAAAAATTCAGAAGCATCACCTGTTTGATTTTGAATATCTAATAGAGATTGTAGCCAAGCATGCGTGCGCTGCTGTAAATCAGTCAGAACAATATCATCGTTTTTATACAACCAATGCGCTGCCACACCAGCTTCAGCCACACGATTCATTTCTTCGGTGCGAATTTGAAATTCAACCGGTGTGCCATAAGGGCCAATTAAGGTTGTGTGTAGAGATTGATAGCCATTCAATTTAGGAATAGCAATGTAATCTTTGAATTTGCCTGGCATAGGTTTGAACAAACCATGTAAGGTACCGAGTGCAACATAACAATTCGGCAGACTATTCACGACAACACGAAAGCCATACACATCCAACACTTGAGAAAACGATAAATGCTTATTTCGCATTTTGCGGTAAATCCCATACAGATTTTTTTCTCTGCCTGAGACTTCAGTTTCAAGTCCTGCATGCTTCAATGTTTGTTTGACGGACTCTAGAATCTTAGACACCACTTCACGACGATTGCCGCGCGCACCACGTACTGCTTTAGATAAGGTTTTATACCGAACAGGGTAGAGATGTTGGAAAGCTAAATCTTGTAATTCGCGATAAATAGTATTGAGCCCTAGTCTATGAGCGATGGGAACATAGACATCCATAGTTTCGCGAGCAATGCGTCGTCGCTTTTCTACAGCCATGGCATCGAGTGTGCGCATGTTGTGTAGTCTGTCAGCTAGCTTAACTAAGATAACGCGTACATCACGCGCCATGGCTAATAGCATTTTGCGAAAGTTTTCTGCTTGTTGTTCTACCTGACTTTGAAACTCAATCTTATCGAGTTTAGAGAGTCCATCCACCAAGGAAGCAACGGGCGCGCCAAAACGTTCGATTAATTCATCTTTCTTTACATCCTGATCTTCCATTACATCGTGCAACAACGCCGCCATGATGGCTTGGGCATCAAGCTTCCACTCAGCGCATATTTCAGCGACAGCAATAGGATGGGAAATATAAGGCTCGCCTGATTTACGCACTTGTCCCAGATGCATTTCATCTGAGAAGCGATAGGCTTCCTTAATTTTCTTTAAATCAGAAGGTAATAAATATTCTGACAGCCGCTCAGCAAGCTGAGTCACTGAAGCCACTCCTACAGCAGAGGGTGGGACAGAATCAGAATAAGATGGGTTTGATTTAGACGCACCGGTCTCGGTGCGCTTAGGAGGCGAGGTGGGTGGATCGGTCGTGATGGTGTTCATAGTGAGCAATCCGCCCCTTAGCTCGCATGGGGCTCACGACTTAGCCAGGCACTTTTTTCAGTAATTCGATACCGTAGTGACCAGCTGCGATTTCGCGTAATGCAGTCACAGGCGCTTTGTTTGTGCTGTTAATTTTTGCAGTATGACCCTGCAAAATTTGACGTGCACGGTAAGTAGCAGCTAGCGTTAGCTGAAAACGATTTGGCATTTTTTCCAAGCAGTCTTCGATAGTAATACGGGCCATATGATCTCCACAACGGATCTATTTCTGATTTGAATGAATGCCCAACTGGGCAAATAAGGAAGAATGTCGTGCAGCTTGCTGTTGGAGCTTGCAGCGAGTCGCTTTTACGATCGCCAGTAATTCGTCCAGTGCAGCTGCAAAATCAAGATTGATAATAACATATTCGAACTCAGAAGCATGAGCTAACTCAATGCTAGCGCCTTTTAAACGATGCGTGATGACATGCTCTGCATCTTGACCTCGTTTGCGCAGCCTTTCTTCGAGTGCTGCCATCGAAGGCGGCAGAATAAAAATACTCACCGCTTGCGGAAAAAATTGCCGTATTTGTTGTGCACCTTGCCAATCAATTTCTAACAGCACATCCTTATTAGCTTGCATCTGCTCCATCAAAGCGATGCGCGAAGTGCCATAAAAATTACCATGAACTTCTGCATGCTCTAGAAATTCACCTGCTGATTGGCGTTCAAGAAAATCTTCCCGACTACTAAAAAAATATTCTCGACCATGCTCTTCACCAGGGCGGGGAGCGCGGGTGGTCGTAGAAATAGACAAACGCATTGCCGGCTCTTGTTCAAGCAGCGCTTTCACAAGCGATGATTTACCTGCACCTGAAGGAGCGGCAATCACAAATAAGCTACCGGTTGATGATGGAGTGTGTGACATAACAATTCAACTTAATAGATTCAACTTACTCTAGATTTTGAACCTGCTCGCGCATTTGCTCAATCAGTAATTTCATTTTCATGGAAGTGTCAGAGAGCTCTTTCAACGCTGCTTTAGATCCTAGCGTGTTTGCTTCACGATTTAATTCTTGCATCATGAAATCCAAGCGTTTTCCGACTTGCCCACCTTTAGCCAAAATCGCACGTGTTTCTTGTAAATGTCCTGAGAGACGTGTGAGTTCTTCAGCTACATCGACTCGAATGCCATACAGCGTGACTTCTTGTCGAATGCGGTCTTGTGCTTCTTCTTTTGAAAGAGCAGAAGTGGTGGATGCAGCAGTGGCTTGTGCAAACGCTTCCTGCATACGTTCAATCGCTTTTTGTTGAAATTGCGCTAACGCTTGTGGTACCAGTGGTGTGACGTGCGCCACCAATTGCTCAAGATCTGACACTCGTTCGAGAAGCATGGTTTCAAGTACCTTACCTTCTCGCTGACGGCTGACGACAAATGCTGCTAGCGTTTCTGCAAGAAGTGTTTGCACTTCCGCTTGTAGAGATTCCTGACTTAATTCACTTTCAGCTAACACACCGGGCCAACGCAACAGTTCGCTGACAGAAAATGGTCGGGCATCTGCAAATTGTGATCGAACACTTTGTTCTAATGTCGAAAGGTTGGAGAGTAATTCTTCATTTAGTTTTAGCGCTTGATCGGTTTGTACTTTACGACCAAAGGAAAGCCGACATTCCACCTTGCCACGCGTGGTCTTGGTCATTATGGCTTCACGCAACAGTGGCTCCAGAGAGCGCAAATCATCGTTAATACGAAATTGCAGATCAAGGAAGCGGGAATTCACACTCTTGAGCTCTATCGTTACCGTTCCTGCCGTAGTTTCACGAGTGCCGACGGCGTATCCAGTCATGCTGCAAATAGTCAAAATAAATCCCTGATTTTTGTTTACAAAAAGATAATAAATCCACACAATCCCGAGCCGGGAAAACACGAATTAGGTGCAAGCATGGCGGGTCTAGTAAATGCCCCTCTACCGGAGGGCTTGGAAATCTGTGGTTATCGCATTGTAAAGAAGATCGCGATCGGAGGGTTCAGTATTGTCTATCAAGCTTGCGATGCGCATGGTCATAGCGTCGCAATTAAAGAATATCTACCTAGTAGCCTTGCACGTAGACCGGAAGGAGAACATAAGCCCTATGTCGCTGCTGAACAGATGGAGTTGTATCGCATAGGACTGAAATATTTTTTTGATGAAGGAAGAGTATTAGCGAGTATTCAGCATCCTAATATTGTGTCAGTGTTAAATTTTTTTCGCGCTAATGACACGGTTTACATGGTCATGGCTTATGAACAAGGCCAGACACTACATGATTACATCGAACAGCAACGCTTAAAAAAAACCGATGTCACAGTCAATGAGAGAGTGATACGTCAAATTTTTATCCAAATCATGGACGCCTTACGTGAAGTACATGCGAAAAAGCTTCTTCACTTAGACCTCAAGCCTGCAAATATTTATCTACGCAATGATGGCACTCCCATCTTATTAGACTTTGGTGCTGCAAGACGTACGCTAAAAGCTGATTTATCCCAACTTCATCCTATGTACACACCAGGGTTTGCTGCGCCTGAATTACACACTAAAAAAGATTTAGGTCCATGGACAGATATCTACAGCTTAGGCGCTGCAATGTTTAACTGCATGACAGGATTTGCGCCACAAGCTGCAAACGAAAGAAAAAAACAGGATCGTATGGAACATGATTTTCGCGCTTGTAGTGGTGTTTATTCTTCCTTACTCATACAACTCATACGTTGGTCTTTAATGCTAGACCCATTACAACGACCACAAAGCGTTTTTAATTTGCAAAATGCATTGCGTCACACAGCTAGCCATGAACAAGTTGTGCTATCGCCACATAACTTGCTATCGCAATTGAAACGTTGGATGAAACAATCATGAAATTTTCCATCTGTCAGGAGAGCCTGATTGGTGCACGCCCCACTAATCAAGATCGCGTTGGCTATTGCTACACTAGTGAAGCGCTATTGTTGTTACTTGCCGATGGCATGGGTGGTCATCAGCTCGGTGAAATAGGCGCAACCCTTGCATTACAAGCCATGAGTGCACTGTTTCAAGAACAAGCCCAACCCACCATCAACAATCCTCAACATGCGCTCGACGATATGGTGTTTGCAGCACATCATGCCTTGCAGCGTTATCGAGCAGAACAGCGACTGGCAGAATCACCGCGAACCACAATCGTCGTAGCACTGATTCAAGATCATCATGCCTATTGGGCACATTGTGGTGATTCTCGACTTT
Organism: Pseudomonadota bacterium; assembly: GCA_041176585.1. Classification (GTDB taxonomy): domain Bacteria; phylum Pseudomonadota; class Gammaproteobacteria; order Burkholderiales; family Burkholderiaceae_D; genus Pernthalerella. The sequence goes on along the minus strand of JBEDCU010000058.1, from coordinate 398 downwards.
ATTGGTTACGCAACGGACAAATCCTTGCCCGTACGCGTGATCATTCGCATGTCGAGCGACTCATCAAAGAAGGAAGACTGAATCCAGCAGCGCGCTTAACACATCCAGATCGCAATAAATTATTCAATTGTTTGGGTGCGCCCACCTTGCCACGAGTTGAGCAAGCCGCTCCAGTCTTGCTCAAAGCAGGGGATCAACTCTTGCTTTGTTCAGATGGACTATGGGGCGCTGTAGCGGAGCATGATCTGGCTTACCGCCTGTGCACACAAGAACTAGTACAAGCCATACCTGAGCTCGTGCGCAGTGCTACCGCAGTGGGCGGCAAAAACAGCGATAATGTCACCGCGCTAGCGATGACGTGGCAGGGAAATCAGTCTTATCGCAGTCAACATCGCGGC
>JBEDCU010000057.1:0-5299 GCA_041176585.1 Pseudomonadota bacterium | reverse complement strand
CGCTAGCAATACTTCAGTTATTCGTTGATGCTAAGTGTGATGCTGTGATTTTAGAAGTAGGCTTAGGTGGACGCTTAGATGCAGTCAACATCATCGATGCCGATGTTGCCATCGTCACCAGTGTCGATTTAGATCACATGGATTATCTGGGTGATACACGTGAAAAAATAGGCTTTGAAAAAGCCGGCATATTCCGAGCGGGACGTACTGCAATTTGTAGCGACCCCGTAGCGCCAGCTTCATTGATTGCGCATGCACAAGCAATCGGTGCAGATCTTTGGTTGTTTGGACGTGACTTTAATTATTCCGGTGATAAGCAACAGTGGAATTATGGTGGGCGTGTACAGCGCAGAAATGCTTTAGCTTATCCTAGCTTGCGTGGAGCGAATCAGTTGTTGAATGCCAGTGCTGCTTTAGCTGCTTTAGAAGTATTGCGAGACAAGCTGCCATTAGGTGCGCAAGAAGTACGCACTGGTCTGGTGTTGGTGGATTTGCCAGGTCGCTTTCAAGTTTTACCGGGTCGGCCTGCAGTTATTTTGGATGTGGCACACAACCCGCATGCAGCTGCTACCTTGGCGCAAAATCTCGACAACATGGGATTTCATCCCTACACCTACGCTATCTTTGGTGCCATGTCCGACAAAGATATTGCTGGAATCTTGTCACAGTTATCCGGTCGTATAGATCATTGGTGCTTAACCGACTTACCCCTTGCGCGTGCAGCCAGTGCAGAGAGCTTAAAAAAAGCAGTATTGGATGCGGGTTTTCAAGCAGCTGATGCGCCCGATGCGCAAACCAGTATTGAATGTTTTTCATCTCCTGCAGAAGCCCTATTGAATGCAAGTAATCGGGCAGGGGAGAATGATAGAATTGTGGTCTTCGGATCATTTTGGACGGTAGCCGGAATTTTGGCCGCTAAAAAATCCGCATTACACTGATTCTGGACCTCACGACATCAATATGGGCTTGTTCTCTTTCCTAGATAAAAACAAGCAAGCGAATGACGAAGAGAATAATCCTCCCGTCAAAGCGCGCCGCACCCGCAGATCAGAATCTAGCGAAGCACAAGAGCCGCTAGATCCTGCACTCCCTGAGAAAAGACGTGCGCGCCGTCGCTTGATTGGTGCTACCGCTTTGGTACTGGCTGCCATTATTGGCTTGCCCATGATTTTTGATTCCGAACCTAAACCCTTCTCGGATGAGATTGCAATTCAGATCCCAGCTCGCGATGCACCTGCCACCCGTCAAAGTGCGCCTAGCTTACCCCCTCTAGAATTAAGTCCTCCAACTAATCGTGTTGTTGAAAAACCGAGTGCTCCAATAGCACCTGCTGCGCCTGTTGCTGTACCTAAGATTGACACTCCTGCACCGGTTGTAAAAAATAATGTAGCAGAGCCTGTGCAAGCTGAAAAAGAAGTGAAAAAAGAAGTCGCGCCTAAGGAATCTTCTAAAGAAAAAACAAAAGAGATTGCGAAAGAGAAGACTAACGATAAGTCTAAAGATAAATCTAAAGACAAGGCCAGTAATAAAACTGATAGTGCGAAACAGTCAGATAGTAAAAATACGAAGTCGAATCGCGATTTACCTATACGTTATGTCTTGCAAGTAGCTGCCGTTGAAAATAAAGCCAAGGCAGATGACATGCAAGAAAAATTAAAGAAGGCAGGGATTAAATCGTATACGCAAAAAATTTCTACTAATGCAGGTGACCGTATACGCATACGTGTAGGTCCATTTGTGAATAAAGAAGAAGCAGAGAAGATGCGCACGCGACTGCGCAAGCTTGGTCTTAACGGATCATTGCAGCCAGTCTAAACCAGCTCTGATGTGATAGAGCTTGAATTGTTATGTTGAGGAGTCCACCATGTGTGGCATTGTAGGTGTTGTTTCTCACGGACCGGTCAATCAAATCATCTATGACGCCTTGCTGTTACTACAGCATCGTGGTCAAGATGCTGCGGGCATTGCTACTAGTCATGGCAATACCTTTAGCATGCATAAAGCGAATGGTTTAGTACGCGATGTTTTTCGTACACGGAATATGCGTTCCTTGCCGGGTAACTCAGGTATAGGTCAATGTCGCTATCCCACCGCCGGATCTTCGAGTGAAGAAGAAGCACAGCCTTTTTATGTGAATGCTCCTTTTGGAATCACCTTGGCGCATAACGGTAATTTGACGAATGCAGATCAACTTAAAATAGAAATGTTTAAGAATGATCGCCGTCATATCAACACGGATTCTGATTCTGAAGTTTTACTCAATGTCTTAGCGCATGAGATACAACAATCAACCAGCAGCTTCTCACTTGATCCGCACACGATATTTAATGCAGTAACTGCATTGCATAAACGTGTCAGAGGTTCTTATGCAGTTGTTGCACAAGTAGCGGGTTATGGCTTACTCGCCTTTCGTGATCCGTATGGCATACGCCCATTGTGCATAGGTTTTAATGACACCGAAAAAGGACCTGAATATTTAATCGCGAGTGAATCAGTAGCACTAGAAGGATTAGGTTTTCATTTTTTGCGTGATGTCTTGCCGGGTGAAGCAATATTCATCGATAACGATGGCAAGCTATATAACCAACAATGTGCTGAATCACCAACTTTAAATCCTTGTGCATTTGAATTTGTTTATCTGGCGCGTCCTGATTCCGTGATTGATGGCGCATCTGTATATGCAGCCCGACTTAAAATGGGTGAATATTTAGCGCATAAAATTCGTCGTGAATTTGCAGCCGGTGATATTGATGTTGTGATGCCTATCCCTGATTCTTCGCGTCCTTCTGCGATGGAATTAGCCATGACACTCAATTTAGATTATCGCGAGGGCTTTATCAAGAACCGCTACATAGGTCGTACCTTCTTAATGCCAGGACAGGCTATACGTAGAAAATCTGTACGTCAAAAACTCAATGCGATTAGTGCTGAATTCAAAGGTAAGAGTGTATTACTCGTAGATGATTCCATCGTACGTGGTACGACTAGCCGTGAGATCGTACAGATGGCACGTGACTCAGGTGCGCGTCGTGTGATTTTTGCTTCTGCTGCACCACCGGTGAAATATCCCAATGTGTATGGCATAGACATGCCTACCCGCGATGAGTTAATTGCTTACAACCGCACTTACGAAGAAGTCTGCCGTGAAATCACTGCCGATGCGCTGGTGTATCAAGACATAGAAGATATGAAGCGTTCGATTTCTGACATCAATCCTATGTTGAAAAAATTCGAAGCTTCTTGTTTTGATGGTGAATACATCACAGGCGATATCTCACGTGATTATTTAGATAGAATCGAATTTGCCCGTGCAAATCCAAAAGTTGTGATGGAAGATGCGGTACGCACGCAACTTAATCTCAATTTAGCGCAGATAGAATAGCCATAGTTTTACATAGCACTGCCATGACAACTAAAAAAACATTCGGTTTTACCTCGACGATTTTGCATAGCGATAGGCAAAAGACGATTGAGCATGGCTCATTGCATAAGCCTGTACATCACTCGGTTGCATTTGGTTATAGTGATGCACGTGATTTAGCGGCAGTATTTCAAGGTAAAAAATCAGGTTATCGTTATGGCCGTCAAGGCAATCCCACTGTCACTGCTTTAGAAGACAAAGTCACACGCATGGAAGATGGTTACTCCACGCTGTGTTTTGCGACAGGCATGGCCGCAATAGGCGCCTTAGTGCAAGGCTTGCTGCGTAGTGGTGATCATGTTATTTCGTCTTCTTTTTTATTTGGGAATACGAATAGCTTGTGGCAGACCGTAGAAGTGCAGGGAATGCCAGTGTCGTTTGTTGATGCGACCGATGTGGCAAATGTAGAACGTGCCATCACACCTGCTACACGTATGGTGTTTGTAGAAACGATAGCCAATCCTCGTACCCAGATAGCCGATTTACAGCGCATAGGTGAGTTATGTGCCAAGCATGGCATTCTCTATGTGGTCGACAACACTATGACCTCGCCGTATTTATTTCGTCCTAAAGCAGTGGGTGCGAGTTTCGTCATTAATGCATTAACTAAATACATAGGCGGACATGGCAATGCTTTAGGTGGCAGTCTGACCGATACAGGTTTGTTTGATTGGAATCGTTATCCGAATATTGCAGTAACCTATAAACGATTTGAAACCAAGCAGTGGGGCATGGCGCAATTGCGTGCTAAAGCCTTACGTGATTTTGGTGCTTCCTTAGGTCCTGAAGCTGCGCATCATTTAGCAGTGGGTGCTGAAACCATAGCGTTACGAGTTGAAAGACAATCAGCTAGTGCACTGGTCTTAGCAAGCATGTTGGCTAAAGATGCACGTGTCGCCGCTGTGTATTACCCTGGTTTGACGCAACATCCTCAGCATGCAATAGCAAGTCAATTATTTAAGGCCTATGGTGGCTTGTTTAGTTTCGAACTGAAAGCGGGTTTGGATTGTTTTGATTACATCAATCATCTACAGCTTGCTATTCCATCTAGTAATCTAGGTGATACACGCACCCTCATCATTCCAGTTGCACATACGATTTATCATGAAATGGGTGCAGAGCGTCGCGCCAGTATGGGGATTGCAGAATCCTTGATTCGAGTTTCAACGGGTATAGAAGAGACTGAAGATTTATTGCAGGATTTTGCACAAGCCTTAGATGCTGTCAGCCCTGCAAAAAAATAAATATTCTTAAGGCCCTAATGTGCGAGCGGCTTGTCGACTTAGCCAACTCACGCCTGCTTTCATTTCAAAATGTTGTAACTTAGTGATGAGCTGATTTGAATCAGTATCCACCAACAAAAGCTCCGCATGTTCAGCTCGCAAAAATCCTTGTTGTACTTGATGTTGTAGAAAATCGATTAAGCCATTAAAAAAATTTGCAGTGTTTAATAAGCCTATAGGTTTTTCATGAAAGCCTAATTGCGCCCAAGTTAAGACTTCAAATAATTCTTCCAAAGTCCCTATGCCACCGGGCATTGCAATAAACCCATCCGATAGTTCAGCCATCTTGGCTTTGCGTGCGTGCATATCATCGACAATGATCAGTTCTGTCAGATGATGATGACCCACTTCTGTTTCCATTAAAGCTTTAGGAATCACACCTGTTACATGGCCGCCCAATGCGAGAACGGCATCGGCAATTTTCCCCATTAAGCCTACTTGTCCACCACCATAGACTAAAGCAATTTTATTTTCTACTAAGCCCTGCGCTAGTTGATTCGCTGCTGCAGCATAGATGGGATCATGCCCAGTCGAAGCGCCGCAATAGACACACAGACTTTGTAGAGTTTTTTTAGTCATGATCTTGTATGGAAAT
>JBEDCU010000056.1:0-11655 GCA_041176585.1 Pseudomonadota bacterium | reverse complement strand
GGTCAAACATTACAACGAAATTAGGCCACATAGCTCTCTTGGATATAAGCCGCCAGCACCTCAAACGCTAGTGCCTAGATTCGTCCAAAAGCAGGCCGTATCAATCCAATGATTTATGATGAAGCAATCTCTTATCTTGTGGCACTAAACTGACAGCAGATCAATGCCTTGTTCTATATTGAGTTTTACTGGATAGATATTCTTGCGTTTAGTATTTTTACGATTGAATACATAGCGCGACTCTATTCGGCGCCAGAAAATCCTGCATTTCAAGCCTTGCGTTTCCCGCGCTTGAATCACATGCGCAGTGGGCAGGCCATTATTGATTTACTGACTATCTTGCCGTTCTTGTTAGAGAGCTTTTTCAAACAACATTTCGACTTACGATTCTTAAGAGTGTTTAGGCTTTTGCGTATGCTAAAGCTGACGCGTTATACCTCAGCCACCGATACGCTGTTAAAAGTAGTGAAGCGCGAATGGCAAGTGATTTCTGCTGCAATCTTTGTGATGTTTTTACTGGTTGTGCTCACTGCCAGTATGGGGTTTATTTTTGAACATGCAGCGCAACCCGATAAATTTGAAAATATTCCACAGTCTATTTATTGGGCAGTGATTACATTAGCCTCAGTAGGTTATGGAGATATCTCACCTATCACGCCTATGGGGCGTGTGTTAACGGTTGTACTATCGCTAGTAGGTATTGGTATTTTTGCGATACCTGCAGGTTTGTTAGCTTCTGCATTCACAGATCAATTGCGTATAGATAGAGAATCATTTAAACGCACTCTAGCAGAAGCCTATAACGATGAAAAAATTGAACCGAGAGAGCAAGAGCACATCATTGCAGAAGCAGAGCGCTTGCATTTGTCCGACACAGAATTTGAATTACTCTTGCTTGAAGCAAAGGAAGACTATGAGAAAAGTAAGGCAGTTCAAGAATTAAGTTTCGGTCACTTATTATTAGATCCCACTACGCATCCTGAATTCGCTGCAGAGCAATTTAGAATACTAGTAGCGCAATTACGTTTGCTCAGTAAAGCTGTGGCACATGCTCCTATAGTTGAGACATTATCTGCTAAAGAAACATCGGATGAGTTAACGATAAAAATTGCACAACTGGTGGCAGATTATGGAAAGAAAACATAGTTTTAGTTTGATAGTAAATATTGTGGAAGGTATATGAGTAACTTTGATCACATTAGCTTAGTCAATGAAATAAATAGCAGTTTAACGCCATTCAGAAAATCACAATCGGATGCAATGAAAGGATTTGCACAACTAGCGCAAGCCGCTATGGCGGAAGGTGTCATTAGTGCAAAAAATAAAGAGTTCATTGCTTTAGCAATAGGCATTACGCAGCATTGTTCTGGTTGCATAGGTTTTCATGTAAAAGCCCTACAGAAGTTAGGCGCGACACGTGAAGAATGTGAAGAGATGTTATCTGTCTGTGTCTATATGGGAGGCGGGCCAGCTCTGATGTATGCAGCAGAAACATTAAAAGCTTGGGATGATATGGCAGCTGAGTATGCTAATAAATTGGCACTTAAATGAATAATAAAAATGATAAGCGCTCAATTTCTTAGAGCTATTAATCGGAGAATGTAGTCATGTTCGATAAAGTACTGGTTGCATTTGATGGAAAAAATCAAGGCGTCATTAAATTCATCAATCGCTTACCTCAATGTGAGGCAATTTATGTTCTTTCTGTTGTTGAGTTAAGTTTTACTGAAAAAATGACAAAAGCATTTCACAAATATGTGCACTCTGATGAGAGTTGGATGCCTAGTGATACAGGTAGTTTGTCAAAAAAGCTAGAAGCAGCTAGTGTGGATTTAGCTGTTGCTCATAAAAAAGTGTATAAAATTCTTCATGCTGGCGATCCTTATCAAGAGATAAAAAAAGTTATCAATGAAACGCATCCCGATTTGGTTGTGGTTGGTAAATCAAAAAACTATGATGAAATTTCTTTTCTATCAAAGAAAAATGTAGAAACTAAATTAGCTGCAAGTAGTCGTGCAAATTTAGTGATTGTTAAATAATGGCACATTCAGAGTTTCAGCTCTTCCCTCATCCCTATAAGGCTTGTGTGATTGGAGCGGGTGGTGCTATAGGTGCTGCCTTTTGTCAGGCATTTCAAGAAGATAAGCAGTGTGTTTATGTGAGGGCGATATCGCAATCTTTAGGCGATGATTTTAATCTTGAGAATGCAGACTCTATCAAGCTTCAAGCACAACTTGCAGCAAGCGATGGTCCCTATCACATCATTCTTGATGCAACCGGTGTCTTAATGATCAATGATATTGGCCCTGAAAAATCCTTGTCTGCATTACGCGATGCCCATTTATTAAAAGCCATGCATCTGAATGCGGTTGCACCTGCTATCGTGCTCCAGCAATTTGCGCCCTTGTTAGCATCGGGTTCTGCTATCTATGCCAAACTATCTGCGCGTGTTGGCAGCATCTCAGATAATAAAAAAGGTGGATGGTATGGTTATAGAGCATCGAAGGCCGCATTAAATATGCTACTGCAAACTGCGGCTATAGAATTACAAAGAAAAAACTCTGAGCTAAAAGTCATCGCTTTACAACCAGGTACAGTCAAATCAAAACTATCGCAGCCCTTCACCGGTGCTACGCCACATTTATTAGAGCCATCAGAGTCAGTGGTAGGTATGTTGTCTGCAATGAAAAATGTAACTGTGAAAAGTGGAGCACACTTTATCGATTACCAAGGGCAGACAATTGAGTGGTGAAGCGAAGCTTGTTTTCTTAGACTATTACTATGATGCTAATCTTTCATCTTATTCGTAATTCATATTGAGTTTTTCATCATGTCAGATAGCCTTTTTGATAAATACGGTGGTGTTCCTTTCATCACGGATCTTGTTAGGGATTTTTACAAACAAGTGATGAAGCGTCCTAATTTGCGTCGTTATTTTGAAGGTGTACGGTCGATAAGCTGATCACACATCAAATTAACTATGTATCTACTGCCATGGGACGGCCAGTAGCAGGTTATCACGGACGAAATATCCGTCAGGCGCATCATGGATTAGGCGTAACCAATGCTTCTTTTGCACTCATGATGGATTTATTTGATGATGCTCTCGCTAGAGCTGGCGTGACTGAGGAAGATATTCCTAAAATTAATTCCATACTCAGATCTCGACATGATGATGTCGTGAGTGGCTAAGTCATTACCCATATGTAGTTAGATCAATCTGGTTATAGAACTTATGCTAAATTCGGAGGCTTAGTAGCGGCATTTGCTGCTTTTTTTTATTTGTGCACTTGGTAATGGCAAAGACTTTATTTGATAAATACGGTGGAGTTCCTATGGCGCCGCGTGTTGCGAAGGACTTTCACGAGCGTTTAATGCGCAGACCTCACTTGCGTCGGTATTTTCTTGAAATACCGATAGATAGAATTATTCAACATCATATTGAATATATTTCCTATGCATTAGGCAAGCCAACACAGCACTATAGTATCGAAGATATACGCGCGCAGCACAAACACTGTGGTGTAACTGGTGCTTCATTTGATTTGACGCGTGAATTATTTGTCTCTTGTCTTGAAGAAGAAAATATCACTGAAATCGATATTGCACACATCATGGAAACTTTAAGAGATGTACGTAGTACGATAGTTACCAAAGGTGTGGAACGCTAACTTATGCTTTGTACCGTTAAACAAACAGGCGATGATTGTCCGACTTTGAAAATTGGTGTCGTGTTACTGGCAGCAGGTGAGGGTTCACGTTTAGGGTGTATACCAAAATCGTTGATTCAGCTGCAAGGTCAGTCATTAATTCATCGTCATTTACAGACACTACATGCGGTTGGTATCGATGATATTGTCGTCGTGACTGGTTATTATTTCGAGGCGATAGAAGCTGCATTAGTTGGACAAACAGTAAAAATAGTACGCAATTCAACACCCGAAGCAGGTCAGCAACTCTCAGTACGCTTAGGTTTAACAGCCTTGAGCAAAGATTGCGATCTTATACTTGTGATGTTAGCGGATCAGCCTTTGTTGAATCGCGATGATGTACTTGAATTAATCTCTGCCTATAAACACAGACCTACTAATAAGCTTGTTGTTTTACCTGAGGTACATAGTCAACGCGGTAATCCTGTGTGTTTTTCAGCAGACCTCATTTACAGCATGCTGGCTTCACCTGAGAAAATTAGTTTTCGAAATTACATCGATCAAAATTCCAACTCTGTGCATAAGCATCTGACAACAAATGATCATTTTGTTATCGATCTAGACACACCAGAGGATGTCATTCAACTCGAAAAACGCACTGGCTTACAATTAGTTTTACCTTCTAATACTCCCGCCTGAATTTCAGCTCTTCAGTAGCCTATGTCTTTTCAAGGCTGTCAGTACGCATCGTGCATTTTTAACATTTAAAGCATAAATAAAATAGCAATATTTCATGTTGCACTGCGACTTTCTTTTAATTTTCACTTCATGTACAAACTTTAACTGAGGGAAATTTACTTAAGAATTAAATTAATAATAATGTAATTACTTCGATAATAACGAGATAAGTCGTATGAGGTTCCAACATGGAGACGCATTTGGACCACGATAAGAAAAAACATATAGAGAAGATTATGCGTTTGGCCGAGCAATCGCGCCCGAATGAATCTGTACTCACGCATGATGATGTCATTAGAAATTCATGGATGCGCTGCATTCATGAACATAAGCTCGATCCTACTAGATCGCAAGAAGCGATCATTCTTCCTTATCATCAGCTGCGTGAACATCAAGATCAAATTGATGATTTTTTACATATCGCACGACATGGTTTAGAGACTTTGTATCATCAAGTAACAGGTTTAGGTTATGCAGTATTGTTAACTGATGCACATGGTGTAACCGTCGATTTTATAGGTGATATACAACTCGATAAAAGTCTAAGAAAAGCAGGTTTATATCTAGGATCAAATTGGAATGAAATGGTGGCAGGTACCTGTGGAGTGGGTACCTGTATTACTACTGGTGAAGCATTAACCGTGCATTTGAATGATCATTTTGATGCAACACACATTCCACTGACTTGTACTGCTGCACCAATTTTTGATCCACAAGGTAAATTAAAAGCAGTATTAGATATATCAGCTCTCACATCACCGCATCATAAAGAGAGTCAGCATTTAGCATTGCAGCTAGTGAAAATGTTTGCACATCAAATTGAGAATGCGCATTTTTTACATCGATTTACGCAAGATTGGATTTTACGTTTATCTCTCGCGCCTGAATTCTTAGAAGTCGATCCAGAGTTTTTAGTTGCAGTTGATACGGCAGGAAAAATCATTGGACATAATCATCGTGCCCAACTTCTGTTTTGCGAAGATGGTGAAACCAATTTAATTGGACGTTCAGTCGATCAAATCTTAAATTTAGCGATAGATGAATTACCACGATTTGTCTCTGCTAAACCAGCGGATAGGCGCGCGGTTCGTATACATGGTTCACAAAAATTATTATTTGTCTCTGCACTCTCACCGACTAAAGTACAAGCAGGAAGCCATACGGGTAAATCTGAAATGGTCGTACCCGCGCCACTCGCTGCTTTGTCGGGTGGTGATACGACATTAGATAGACAGATCGATCGTGCAGCTAAATTAGTGAATTCACCGATTAGTGTTTTAATTACCGGTGAAACTGGGAGTGGCAAAGAGTTTTTTGCAAAAGCTTTACATAAAAGTAGTGAACGTCGCGATGGACCATTCATACCTGTGAATTGCGCTGCAATTCCAGAGAGCTTGATTGAGAGTGAATTATTTGGCTATACAGCGGGAAGTTTTTCTGGCGCTGCAACCAAGGGTAAGCGTGGTTTAATTCAAGAAGCAGATGGCGGTACTTTATTTCTCGATGAAATAGGCGATATGCCTAAACCTTTACAAGCACGCTTGCTGCGCGTGTTATCTGAACGTGAAGTCTTACCGATTGGTGCTACTCAAGCGGCGCCCGTGAATATTCGGGTTGTCGCTGCGACGCATTGTGATCTTGAGAATTTAGTTGTTGCTGGATTGTTCCGCGATGACTTGTACTATCGCTTATGTGGTGCGCATTTTACTTTGCCACCACTGCGTGATCGTAAGGATATGGCATGGGTGATTGATCGTGTGTTAGCAATTAATGCCAAACAGAATGCAAGTCCTTTTGTACCTGAGCTTGATAAAGAAGCACGTGAAATATTAATCCGACATCGCTGGCCTGGCAATTTGCGTGAACTCAATAACGTGATTGCATTTGCAACTTCTGTCTCTAGCGAGAAGTTGATATCAGCTACAGATTTGCCTGAGTATTTACTCAGTACAGAACGCTTTTCCGAATTGGATTTACCGGTCGATACAGACTCGGTTTTTGATCACGAGAAATCGCGTCTACTTGCTTTGTTGCGAGGCTGTCGTTGGAATGTCACTGCAGCTGCACAGCAAATGGGTATTTCACGTGTCACGATTTATAAAAAAATGAAACGCTATAACGTCAAGCCTCCCATCTAAGTTGTTATTTTTAGAATAGTTTGTAAGCACTCTGCTTACAAGTGTAAACACCCAAGTCTTTACAGCCGTTAGTTTGTTTACAGTTGCATCCTAAGTGACGCATTCCATCTTGTTTAGCTATGTTCTGCAAGTCATTGTAATAACTAGACATTCTTTTTTCACTCTTTTTATTCTTCGCAGCGCAGCATTTTTTTCACGCTGGCACATTCATTGCAATACTCATTCTTGCTAAATCTTTACAAAGTTTTTTGTGGTGGTTTGGTTATAGAGCGACAACTGCAAGCCATATTCACGCAGAGCTAGCGCTATAAAGAAAAGTATCTTCCTAGTTACATGTGCACATAATAAAACAGGAGACAGAAATGACAGACAAACAACGGCCCTTTGGCGTCTCAATGACAGAGCGCGAATTTGATGAGTGTTTACATGCTGATGAAGCTGCGTTCCGCTCACCGATTCCAACTCAGATGGTATCTAATGGCGAATACAATCCTTTGCCGCAAACGCCTAAGCAAAAGCAGGTTGAGTTTTTGATTAAAGAAATGGCTGATAAAGAAGCTAAACGTCACAACATGTCTCGTCGTCAGTTCCTTGCTACCTCTTCAGGTATGGCAACTGCGTTCTTGGCCATGAATCAGGTTTACGGCAAGATGTTTGAAGTAGATGAAGTTGAAGCCAAAAATTTAGATGCAGCGGGCGATCGCAAAGCTAAATACAAAGGCCAGTTTATTTTTGATGATCAAACCCACTTTATTCGCGATGACTTTAAAGAAGAAGGTTTGTTGGGTCTGACTAAATGGGCTGAAGGTGCTGGAGTCAATCCGAACATTGGTAATATTCCTACCAACTTGTCACGCTACAAGATGGATAACTATCTAAAAGAAATTTTCATGGATAGTGATACCACTGTGGCGCTGCTCTCTGGAGCGCCATTTGATGACCCTAACTGGTGGTTACTCTCCAATGATGCGATTCAAAATGCTTGCCGCTCAGTTAATAAGATGGCGGGCAGTGTACGTATGTTGGGTCACTCCATCATTACACCTAAATATCCAAACTGGATGGATGAAGTAGATCGTGCCATCGCTGAATTGAAACCAGTGTCATGGAAGTCCTACACCATTGGTGATCCATTTGGTCCTTCCAAATATGCATGGCGTTTAGATGATGAAAAACTCATGTATCCATTTTATGAAAAAGCCATTAAAGCTGGTATCAATACGATTTGTATTCACAAAGGCTTAATGCCACGTGACTATGAAAAAGCGTTTGCTGGTACATGGGAAAACGCAACTGTAAATGATGTGGGCAAAGCAGCGAAAGATTGGCCACAAATGAACTTTGTGATCTATCACGCTGCATTACGTCCATGGTTGGCTGATAAACCAGACATGGAGATGGCGCAGTTTGAAAAAGATGGATACATCCAATGGTCTACCGACTTGGCTCGTATACCAGAGAAGTTCGGCGTCAATAACGTGTATGCAGAACTCGGTTCTGTGTTCGCGAGTACCGCTGTGACTGATCCACGTTTCTGCGCTGCTTTCATAGGCCAGTTAGTCAACTTAATGGGTCCTGATCGTGTTGTTTGGGGTACTGACTCAGTTTGGTACGGCTCACCACAGTGGCAGATCGAAGCAATGCGTCGTTTGGAAATCCCAGATGACATCATGAAAAAGCAAGGCTGGAAAATCAAGTTGGGTGATGGCCGTGGCACTGTTAAGAACAAGATCTTTGGACTTAACTCCGCTAAGCTTTACAAACTCGATGCGCAGAAGATCGCTGCAGATGTGAAATCATTTGACCATGACATGATTGCGAAGATGAAGGCTGAATACTTAGCGATGGGCGGCGAGCGTAGTAATGCTGCTTATGGCTATATCGCAAAAGACGGTCGCGAGTTCGAGCAAGGCTAAGCAAGAATACGGATGCCCTAGCGGCATCCGTTTTTTTCTGTTTGCCAATTTCATAGTGCAAAGGAATCATGATGAAAAATATGAAATCAATTTGCCTTCTTTTTTTGCTGTTATTTGGATCTGTATCTATCTCTTTAGCGAATCATCATGAAGAGAAAAAAACACGGGTTGGTACGTGTGCAGATGCTAAAAAACAGCAAGACTATTTTTGCGACATGAAAAACGCATCATCAGATTCTATGGTGGCCTTAGGGACTGCTTGTAGAAATGCGAAAATCAATGTCAAAGAAGCGTGCGAGGGACAAGTTGAAAAAGATCCTGAGTATAAATCCTGCAAAATGGAACAAAAATGTTAATCCTGTTGTTGAGTGATTGGTAATGAATTGAGTTGTCATGTTGGTCCGTTCCGTCTCTCACTTTGGATTTAACTCTCCCGGTGTGAGATTGCCGACAGTTTTAGGACTGTCGGCTTTTTCGTCTCATGGGGTGTAGATGTATTCATCAGTTTGATTATCAGGTGCTAAGGAAAATCATCATGCGTACTAGAAAAATACTGTGGATGCTGCTGTTTTCAAGTATCAGTATTTTGTTTAATTCCAGTGTAGTAGGAGCAGATAAATTAGAAGCTGGTGCAAAATTTTCGGATTGTAAAGAATGTCCGGAAATGATCATACTGCTAGCAGGTGAATTTATGATGGGCTCGGATAAAGTAGAAAGTGGGCATACCGATGAAAAGCCTCAGCACACGGTAAAAATTAAATCCTTTGCAGTCTCACGATTAGAAACCTCATTTGCGCAATGGGATGCTTGTGTAGCAGATGGTAAATGTCCTAAGGCTGATGATGCAGGTTTTGGTAGAGGTAATCTGCCTGCAGTGAATATCTCGTGAACAGAAGCGAAAGCTTATGCGGTATGGTTATCAGCCAAAACAGGTAAAAATTATCGACTACTGAGTGAATCAGAATTTGAGTATGCAGCACGAGGTGGTACCAATACCCCTTGGTTTTGGGGTGGTAATGAAGATAAAAAGAAATCCTGTGAGTTCGCAAATTTACATGATGAGGCAGGCAAAGAAGCTCATCCTAATTATGTGTGGTCGCATGTGTTGTGCAATGACGGTGCTGCCGAAAACATCGCGGGTGGGAAGTACAAAGCGAATGCTTTCGGTCTGCATGACATGATAGGTAATGTGCGTGAATGCGTAGAAGACTGCCATCAAGCTGGTTATGCAGGCGCTCCTGATGATGGGTCAGTGCGTGCAAATGAAGGCAAATGCGAAAAGCGTGTTGTGCGTGGAGGTGGTTGGTTAGATGGCCCTTCGACTGCGCGTGCTGCGTATCGCTATTCTGAAGTGGAGACCATGAAAACACATCAATTAGGCTTTCGTCTTGCGAGAGACTTATAAGACTTTGATTAAGTAATTGCCAACTATTAAATCCGCTCAGCACGATTGTTAAAGTGCTTTTAGAATAGTTTGTACAAAGAGTAGATAGTAAAGGAAGGCGAGATGAAACCAGCGTGGCACGTGAAGCTAAGTGAGATGCGAATAATCTTCTTAGGCTTGATCTCTTTCATCATAGTGATGACTGCGAGTTTGCTTGTAAAAAATGCAAGCTCTCAAGTTATTAAATCCTCTCCTAAGGCGATAGCTCCAAACGCTATCTACATACAGCCTATTAAAGGCTTGAGTCATGTAGAGCTTCAAAAATTTAAAGCAGGTGAAAAACAATTCCGTGCGCCATGGGTGGTGTTTCCTTTACTCGGTGGTGAATGGGGATTAGGTCCCACATTTCTCGCTAATTCATGTGTAGGTTGTCATGTGCAGGGTGGTCGTGGACGAACTAATGATGCAGGTGATGCAGTCGTATTCCAACAATTATTAAAACTTTCAATCCCTGGTGAAAATGCGGATGGTGGACCTAAGCCGCATCCATATTATGGTGATCAGCTACAAGTCTTTGCAGTCAATGTAGGACTGAAAGAAAACCTCAAGCCAGCTGAAGCAGACTTGATTGTTGAGTGGATACCTGAAATCGTTACACTAGGTGATGGTTCTAAGGTTGAACTCAGAAAACCAAAAATCCGTATAGAAAAACTAAATTTTGGCGAGATAGGAAGTGAAGTCATGACTTCACTGCGTAATACCCAAGCTGTGTATGGCATGGGCTATTTAGAAGCAGTGAGCGAAGCAGACATCTTAGCGATTGCAAAAGCACAGCAAGCACAAGGTTTAAATGGACGTCCAAACTATGTGCGTGACGATATTAATAAACGTGTCAGCTTAGGTCGATTTGGATGGAAAGCGAATCAACCCAGCATAAAACAGCAGATAGCAGCAGCCTTTCATGGCGATATGGGTGTGACCTCATCTCTCTACATAGAAGAGAACTGCCCTGAAATTCAAAAAGCCTGTCGTGCTATGCCTCCTGGGAATAAGCCCGAGTTATTAGATTATTCATGGGATGAGTTAACTTTTTGGTCAGTTGCTGTTGATGCACCTGCACCACGTAATACTGACTCTGACATTTTCAAGCGTGGTAAAGATTTATTTGAAAAAGCACAGTGCCATAGTTGCCATTTGCCAGAATTAAAAACCTCAACCTATCCTTTGATGCCGCATATCGCTAATAAAACTTTTAGCGCTTATACCGATATGTTGTTGCATGATATGGGTGAGTATCTAGCAGATGGACGTCCTGATTTTAAAGCGGGTCCACGGGATTGGCGCACAGCGCCTTTATGGGGATTGGGTGTCTCAGCACAAGTCAATGGTAGTACCAATCTTTTACATGATGGTAGAGCACGTAATGTATTAGAAGCGATTTTGTGGCACGGTGGTGAAGCTAAGAAATCTAGAGATACTTTTTCTGGTTTTAGTAAAGAAGAGCGTGAAGCTTTAATCACATTTGTGAATTCTATTTAGTTAGCGAGAAACCAAGAATTGAAACGTTCTATAAAAATTCGTTATTTTTGTATTGCATTTGTGATGTATTTTTTATTTCGTTATTTAATTGGTCCACAATTTGGTTGTACTGATTGGGTCTTAACTATCGGTTCTTATGGTTTTGCTATCTTGGTTGCTACTGCCTACTTATACAAAGCAATTTTTATTAAACCTCAACAGGAATAGATATCTATGCGCTCTCTGATTACTCTTATGTTCTTGTTATTAGGATTGCTGTTGAGTTTTTCTGCAAGAGCGGAGTGGATAAT
>JBEDCU010000055.1:0-3779 GCA_041176585.1 Pseudomonadota bacterium | reverse complement strand
CCCCACAAAAAATTAAAACGGCACTATAAGATAACTTCAATCTCTTACGTACGATTACGCTACGCTAATCGCACCTACAAAATCAGGCATGCCGTCGTAGGGACGATTAGCGTAGCGTAATCGTCCGCAAAAATTTACCTATAAAAAAACCCCAGCACTAAGGCTGGGGTTTTTAATGTGATACTTAAAAATTATTTAAACAATACCGCTGATTTTTGTAGTGTGACCCAAATACCATAAGCAAGTGGTAATCCAACTGCTAACCAAGCAAATACAGCAATCGCTTTGCTGCTCTCACCTGCTTCGCTATTCATGCCGCTATTGACTGAGGCTAGTGACACTTCATGTGCACGTTTTTTCTCTTCAGCTAATTCTTCAGGTGACATGAAATGATGTTCAGCTACTGGTCGCACTAGTAAGTTAGCAATTAAACCTACGACCAACATCCCAGCTAACACGTAAAAGATAGGACTGTAGATTTGATCAAAAGGTACTTTTGCTTCTTGACGCATGTCATGCATGTAGTTCACCACTACCGGTCCTAGAATACCTGCGGTTGACCATGCAGTTAGGAGACGACCATGAATCGCACCCACAAATTGTGTACCAAACATATCGGCTAAATAAGCAGGGATGGTGGCAAAGCCTCCACCATACATAGAAGCAATAACCGCAAAGCATATGACAAATAAAGCGAGTGATTTATTTGCTGCTGCACTTGATGCAAGCACATACATCGCAATACCTAACAAGAAGAAGATAAAGTAGGTTTGTTTGCGACCTAGTTTGTCGGATGAAGAAGCCCAGACAAAACGACCACCAATGTTAAAGAGTGATATCAATCCTACGAAACCTGCGCCAATTGCGACTGCGCCAGCTAACAGTGCTTTATCTGCTTTTAAATCAGCAAAGCCTAAATCGACTTGACTAATCAATGCGCCACCAAAAGTTTCTTGCAACATAGGTGAAGCTGCACCAATCACACCGATACCTGCTGATACATTCATACACAGAATGACCCATAAGAGCCAGAATTGTGGAGTCTTATGTGCGTTCTTTAAATGCACATGATGAGCTGCAATCATGGCATTGGTTTTTGCATTTTGTGGTGGCTCCCAACATTCTGGTTTCCAACCTGTTGCAGGCACACGGTAACCAAACGCACCTGCCAACATAAATACTGAATAGATCACAGCGAGTGTGACAAAGGTTTGCCATACACCTGGATCAGTCGGCGTTGCGAATTTCCCCATCAGCATGGTCGCAATGGGTGAACCTATCATGGCTCCACCACCAAAACCCATAATGGCCATGCCGGTCGCCATACCGCGGCGATCTGGAAACCATTTAATCAGAGTAGAAACAGGAGAGATATAACCTAAGCCCAGTCCTATACCGCCTATGACGCCCGAGCCTATCCAGAGCATCCACAGCTGATGATGATAGACACCGATTGCGGAAATCAACAAACCACCGCACCAGCATACAGCTGAAACAAAACCCGCCTTACGAGGACCAGCACGCTCTAACCAACCACCCCATACAGCGGCTGAACAACCGAGTACAACAAAGAACAAGGTGTACATCCAGCCCAAGTCAAATTGGGTCCAGTTACAGTCAGTCGCGAACAAGGCGCGCCATGTACCAGCAAGCTTATCGCCAAAAGTTGAAGCACCGGCAGCGCAAGATAAAAGCGGTGCGCCATCAGGACCAACGAGTGCATTACCTAATGGTTTCCAAAACACAGAAAAACCATAGGCCATGCCAATACAAAGATGAATTGCTAAGGCAGCTGGCGGCACTAGCCACCGATTAAAACCTGAACCCGCAATCGTTCGTTCCTTTGCCAACCAATCCAATAAAGCCATGTGTCCCCTCCGAAAAGTGACGTCCTAAGACGAACACGAAATATGTTATTTTTTACCGGTCAATGCGCCGGTATTCAAAACCTCTGATAGAGTATCGCAAAGTTGTCCTTTAACCTAGTACCGGTTATTTTGCACCGCAACATCTAAGCCTTAACACTATGTTCAAAGTCCGTATTAACCCACATTGGGAAATCGCCAAGGATCAGGAAGAAGCACTTGATACCGCGGTATTACTCTCATTGTTACGCGCCATAGAGGAAACAGGTTCCATCGCGCGCGCGGCTGAAATGGTGGATTTATCTTATCGCTATGCATGGGGAATTCTAAGAAATGCAGAAACCCTATTTGGCCACAGCCTGATGGAAACCGGTCGCGGTCGTGGCACTAATCTGTCCAAACTGGCTGAAAAATTAATTTGGGCGGATCGACGCGTCAATGCCAGACTCTCACCAACTTTGGATAGCTTGGCATCCGAGTTAGAAACTGAACTCGAAAAAATGATAGGCAATCCGACTAAACAAATTCGATTAGATGCTAGTCATGGCTTTGCGGTAGCAGCGTTTTTGCGGCAAGCAAGCGAAGTCGGATTACAAATCGATCTGCACTATCGTAATAGTAATGATGCGGTTGCATCGCTTTCACGTGGTGAAGCAGATTTAGCGGGCTTTCATGTGCCATTGGGAGAATTCCAAACCCAAGCTATGCAGCACTACGGCAAACTCTTGAATGGTAAAACGCATCAACTGATACATCTTGCAGTGCGAGTACAAGGTCTGTTTGTTAATCCTGGTAATCCACTCGGTATAAAAAATTTACATGATCTGATTCGCTCTGATGTACGTTTTGTGAATCGTCAAGTAGGTTCCGGTACCCGCATGCTGCTCGAGTTAATGCTGCATAAAATCGATATCTCTCCTACTCAAATCATAGGTTATGAAAATACAGAGTTCACACACTCTGCGGTTGCCGCTTTTATTGCGAGTGGCATGGCGGATGTGGGCATAGGCGTACAAACAGCAGCGGCACGATTTAAGTTGGACTTTATACCGCTACTCAAAGAACGCTACTTCTTTGCCTTACCGTCTGATTCATTGGGCAGACCTGAAATGCAACAAGTGATTGAAGTCATGTGCTCTGAAGCTTTTCGATCTGCTGTTAATCAACTGCCTGGCTATGATGCCAGTGAGACCGGTACCATCTTGACGCTAGAACAGGCTTTTGGCGCAACGCGCTAATTTTTTTACGTGATCACACAACAACACATCACTGGATTGATACTCGCTGGCGGACGAGGCATGCGTATGGGTGGTGTGGATAAAGGTTTGCAAACTCTACAAGGCAAGCCCATGATTGCGCATGTTATTCAAAGACTCCAACCGCAAGTTGATCGCATTATGATTAACGCGAATCAAAATCTCGATCGCTATCGTGAATTTAATTTTCCGGTTTGGTCTGATGAAAAAAATGATTACGCGGGACCTTTAGCAGGCATGCAAGCTGGCTTAATCCATTGTGAAACTGCTTATATGCTGACTGTGCCTTGTGACACACCCATGCTACCCACTGACTTAGTGACGCAATTAGCGACTGCATTAGAAAAAAGTACAGCTGACATAGCAGTTGCCAACACCAAGCAACATGATCGTATACATCGTCAACCCGTGTTTTGTTTGATGAAAAAAACTGTGCTGACTGATTTAACTACAGCACTAGAGCGCGGTGTGCGTAAAGTTGATCTCTGGTTAGCAGAAAAAAAGTTAGTCGATGTAATGTTTGATGATGAGGCTGCATTTGCCAACATCAATACACTAGAAGAGTTAAATCACATACAACTCACTTAACTCCCCTATGACTAAAAAAACTGGCCCTTTAGCAGGTATACGCATCATAGAAATGGTGGGATTAGGGCCC
>JBEDCU010000054.1:0-10177 GCA_041176585.1 Pseudomonadota bacterium | reverse complement strand
CTTGGAATCGCTGCTAGATGCTACGCCAAGGCAAGTGATGTTTTCAGATTTTGAATTCATCAATATTGATACACAGGGTGCGGAGTTAGCAATCCTTAAAGGTATGGGTAAATATTTGCATCAACCTTCAGTGAAAGCGATTTATTTAGAAATCAATCGCCAAGAACTCTATAAAGAAATTCCTTTGGTTGCAGAGATTGATGCCTTCTTGCAGCTGCATCATTTTTATCGTATTAAATCTAAGTGGACCACCGAAGGCTGGGGTGATGCTATTTATATACGCTCCAATGAATCATAAGAATTGAACATAAAAAAACTGCAGCCTAGGCTGCAGTTTTTATTTGAAAGCCAAACAAGCGTCTTATTTCAAACGCAATGGATCTTCCGATACGAGTGCAACTGTACCTGCAATAATACGTCCACCTAAGACATTAATATCCCAAGGTTTTTTACGTACGATACAAATGGAATTCACAAACTCTACTGAATGAACAGCAGCTAAATCTGCATCAGAAATCTGCACACCCCACTTGCTCGTTATTTTATTCACGAGTGCCTGACGGTCAGATTGACGACTCCAGTGTTCGTAATTGATGATATCTGCTAACAGCTTTAAGAATTCCATAGACGAATATTCATACTTCAATCCACCTTCATAGCCGGAGAAGTAACTGCAATGCAGATCTTCGATGACGTAGATACCATCATTTTCCAATTTTGAAAAATATTTACAGAATGATCTGACGATGTCAGAAGAATTATGCGAGCCATCATCAATAATCATATTAAATGATGGACTTTTTTGCAAAATTCGCTGTTCTGTTTCAGGCTGATTTGCATCACCAACGATAACTGAAATCGCGGGCGATTCATAAGTCAGTCCATTACATAAGGGATTGATATCGCAACCCACTAATGTTTCTATCTTATCGAAGTATTTACTCCAGATTTCTAGCGAACCGCCATTTTGTATGCCGATTTCCAGCATACGCATAGGCTTAGAACGAAACTCGCTAAATACACGATCATAGGTAAGCAAATAAATTTGCCACTTATCTGAAACCTTACCTAAATGTGATTGATAGAGTTGGAATAATGAAGGCTTAGTACCATCTGCATTATCTTCTTCAGTCATGCAGCTCACCATGTATTCAAACAAGGGCTTATCACAACCTATACGTAAAGCAGTATCTAAAATTTCTCTTCTGTTGGCATATTGTTTACCAGCGAAGAAGCATTTACGTTTAACGAAAGGATAACCTCTACGCAGTAAATCTGCTGCTTCAAACAAGGTAGGATCACCTTTGGTTTTTGCAGGGAAGATAATCGAAATCGATAATCCTGCGCTTTGCACTATAGAGCCGAAAGGTATTTCATAGGAAAACACAACTTCTGCGACATTATTTTTATTTTCGATTTTCTCGAAAAATGATTTCACTACAGGTGTGTTTATTGCCTTAGCAGTTAATGCAAGAAAATAAGATTGTAAATGATGACCATGATCATGGTTATCAGTCATGGCAACCAAATCAATCTCTGAATCTAATATCATGCCTATCAGTTGATTGAAAGCTGTAGGATTGGTTGGTCCTATCAAACTATCATTAACTAAAAAAACTCTGCCCTTAGGGCCGTTATCAACGGTGAGGTTTTCTAATAGATATTCAGACCAAGCACCAAAGTCATAGCCCATGTTGGGTCTAATCCATACATCATCTGCATATTGCATAAGATGTTCATAGATTTTTGGATCTGGATTCGGATCATCCGATTGCAAGACTAAAGCAACATGACAGTCTTTATCACGCCAAGCTTTAAGATAAGCATCAGTATGAGCACGAATCTCATTATTGATAATGACCGCAACGAATATGACGGTATTTTGTGAAGTTCTTGCAGTCTCTTTTGGACGCAACGTGCTAAATTTTTCCATTTTCATATTGATTCACTAATTTTAATTTAAAAATCGAGCACAGAATGACTAAACAATACTGATATGCCCGCCCAAACTCAAGCTTGTTGTAATAAACCAGGAGAAGGAATTCTCGCCTTCCAAAATTCTGAAGAATAATCACAATAACGATGTACACCCATAGGGAGTTTTTCACCATTAATTGTATAAAACCGCTCAGGTGATACTTCCAAAGCAAATAAGGATGCAGTGATTTGATTGGGAATAACAAAATCTGCCGACAATGCTCCCATGAATGCAAAAAATAAATCTTCATTCGATCCTGAGCGTATAAACCAATCTGCTATTTCTCTATGCTCAGCAATCAGTGCCATACATTTCTTACGACGACGTAAACTCAACCCACCATTCCCTACATAAACTGTGATTGGCGTACCTACTCCACCTAAATCAAATTTTCCAAATTTTATATTCAGCGACAATCCATTTGGCCAAGGTGCGCCTACATAATCAAATGGGCTATTTATCCAATACGGTAAATCATCATGGAATAAATATACATCGGGCTGCACAATCAATAAAAATTCAGATTCAAAAGCCGCGTAAAATTCATCACTCACTAATAAACGGCTATAGTCATTCACTGATTTGAAGTAACGTTCTTCAAAATAAATGAATGTGGCACTCGGATAAGCAGTTGTGTAAAAACTAATATCTAAGCCATGTGGTGCGACAAAAACTATGGGATAAGCACTCAAGACAGCAAAGGACTGATCAATCGCGAATTTTTCCTCGACATCAAAGCTTGCTTTATAAATAGGGATAACAATATCCACTGGTTTTGTATTGACGGTCATCATTGTGCTGTCCCTCGCACTTGATCTAAAGCCTGACAAAATCCATCCGCCTGCATTTTTTCTGTAATAGGCCAATCAATGGTGGTCGCCTCTTTTTCAGCAACTGTCTTCTCACCTGCTCGCGCAATATGTGCACGGGCTTGATTTTTATATTCTTCAATATTAGTAGTGCACCAATCTGCTCTACCCATATCATGCAACAAACTCGTCGCTACACGACTAGCAAAACTGTTACCCGTTAATGTCACGACAGGTACACCGGCTAATAATGCATCACTGGCTGTGGTGTGACCGTTATAGGGGAAGGTATCGAGGAATACATCAGCATGGCGGTAGCGTGCTAAATGATCTTCAATTCGCGGAACACGGGTTGCAAATTTTAATCTTGCTGGATCAACGCCATAGAAATTTGCATTCTTAGCCAGATTTTGCTGCGCATCGTCATTGAGTTTCATTAACCATAAAACACTATCTGGATTCTCACGCATTAAATCCATCCATGCTGAAAATATCGGTGGATTAATTTTGTAGTCATGATTAAAACTGCAGAACACTAAACCTTTGTCTGGCAACCCAAATTCAGAGCGCGGTAAGGTAGTCGGTGCTGGTTTTACACTGGTATCACGCGGTAAATAGCAGTGCGGTAAATACAGCAATTTTTCATGATAGTGCTGTGCATCGATTTCTGGCACTGTGACTTTATCGCTGATTAAATAATCAATATAAGGCACATTCAAACCACCTGGAAAACCTAAATAGGTTGCCTGTACTGGTGCAGGACGATGCGACAAAATATCTAAGCGTGAGCCAGATGTATAGCCTGATAGATCAATTGCAATATCAATCTCCATGGAGCGCATAATGCGAGCAATCTCCAAGGAAGATTTATCTTGTACGTCTAGATATTGATCAAAGGCGCAACGATAACGCTTAAATAATTCACTACCATCACGGATACCTAATGAGATGCCATAGGTTTCATATTTCGATTTATCGAAATTCTCGATTAATCCAATTAATAAATAGCCCACTGGATGTTCACGGAAATCCGCAGAAATAAATGCAACGCGTTTCTTACGATGGCGATAAGTTTCGCCTTTCCACATTTCTTGTTTAGCGGGTGCAAAACGATGTTTGCCGAATATTTCAGCACATTTCAAATGATCTGCTGCTGAATCAGAAATCGCCATTAAGGCAAATGGATTGGCTACACGTTTACCTGCTCGGACACCTTCTACGATACGCTGTTTGTTAGCATCAAAATCTGTCCAGTCACAGCTATGTAAGCGTGCTAATGCGTGGAGACCTTCTGCATATTCATAGTCTGGATTTAAGGTGAGTAGATGTTTAAATACGGTAGCAGCAATCGCATTTTGTTTAAATTCAGTCAGTAAATAACCTTTGTTATTCAAAGATTTTTGATCGGTAGGATCGGCTGTTAGCGCTACTTCTAGTGTCTTTAACGCATCCAAATGCCGATTCATACTATGTAACAAGGTCGCTTTGTTGTTATAAGCTTCCATGTACTTAGGATTTAATGTGAGCGATCGATCAAAGGCATCCAGTGCTTGTTCATATAAAGCCATACCTTGCAAAGTTGTAGCCAAAGCATATTGTGCTTGTGCATTGGAAGGATCTGCAGCTACAGCACCGGTTAACCAATTCAGTGCTTGTTCTGGATTACCTTGATTACTACTAATCACACCCAAGGAATATTGCGCAACAAAGTCTTGTGGCTGCATTGCTAATACTTGATGGAATAAAGCAGCAGCTTCATCTAGCTGACCTCGCTGCTGTAATTCTAAGGCCTTCAAATTTAATGCAGCACCTGGACCTGCCAGTGAATGCGAAGCGGCTGGCGCTTGTGAACCTATATTAATAATGGCCTGACGATGTACTTCAGCACCCGCTAAGTCAGGTTGTAAGCGAATCGCATTTTCAATATCTTCCAGCGCTTCTTTAACTTGTCCCATTCTGAAATAGATCACCGAGCGTGCCATATGCGCGGGCGCAAAATGTGGACCGAACTTTAAAGCACGGTTCACATAATTTAGCGCAGCTGTTGTATTCCCTGCATTTGATTCGATTGCAGTTAATGAATAGAGCGCAAAGACGTTATCAGGATGATTTTTTAAAATCTGTAAAAACAATGCTGTCGCTTTTTTGAAATCACCACTGTTTTGCAAGGTGATCGCTTCTAGCAATTTTTCCTGAGTGTTGTTGTTATCTTTTTTAGCCATATCGAATAATTACTTCTTTAAATTATTTGCTTAAATTTCTGTTATCGATTCAAAGACGATGTTATTTACTTTCAGCATTACCGTAAATCATACCGGCATTACCCATAATTTCTGCATAACCAGTCATGCTGTCAAATAAAGTAACAATGTAATTTGACTGTAATGAATATTGCTCTTGCTCGATAGAGAGTAATTCAAATAAAGAACGTCTACCTAATGATGACCACTGTAAGAAAAAATCTTTTCTAACTCTGTCATTGACTTCAAGTAGCGCAGTGAAATCTTGAGCGCGTTTGATACCAGAATTAGCAATCTCATATTTTTCACGATACTGACTATCAACTTGTCGAGTCACTTCTTCTAATCGTTCATCACTTGCATTCACACGCTCAGCTGCTGCACGTTCATTGGATCGTAATATGCCACCATCAAAAATAGGTGCTGTGACTATCAAAGAGACGTTATAGCCTTCACCCGCAGCCAGACCGGGATATAGTGATCCATATGAGCTTGTTAACTGCACCAATGGTTTTCTACTAGCTGAGACCTGATCCAAGTTTCTTTTCTGAAATTGGCGCTCTGCTTCTAGTGCTTCAATTTGTGGATGTTTTTTAATATTATTTCTAATCGCTTCAATATCAGGATCTGTAATAAAGCTAGCAGCTATTCCATTACAACTTGCGACATTTTCTTTACCTAAAATACGCTCAAGTTTGAATTTAATTTCTTGTATTTTGCTGCGAATTGCATCCTGCGATGTTTTAGCTTGCAATACACGAGACTTAGTTTGAATTAATTCACCGGCTCTACCTGCATCCGCTTTAGAGATTTTGCCCAGCATGCCTAAAATTTTATCGACATTCGTGATGTACTCTTCTGAAACACTAAGGAGAGCACGCTGTTTGTTATATTCCAAACAGGTTTTGGTCGCTTCTATTGCTAACGCCTGACCTTGCAAACGAAATCTAGCAACGGATGCATCACGCGCAGAAGATTTACCTGCTATGAGTGCATCAATTTTGCCCCAATCATAGATGGGCATTTGTGCTGCAACGTTATAGGATAATTTTCCTGTTGCTCTTCCCTCTAATGGAATATCGCCACCTGACACACGCGATTGACCAGTACCTGTGATTTGTGGATAGCGTGCACCTTTAGCCGCATTGATATCTTCATTCGCTGCAATGATGTTGAGTTTGGCTTCACGTATTAATGGACTATTTTCAATTGCAAGTCGTACCATTTTCTTGAGTTGAGCATCTGAGGTTTTAATACGTTCTTTATCACTCAATGCCGTAAAGTCACGTAGTACTTTAAGCTCTTCGGTAGAAAAAGTATTATTTACAGTTTGCGCATGCGCTGACAAAGACATAGTCGTTGTAGCTATGGATACGAGAGCAGCGATAAGTTTTAGTTTAGCGTTCACGGAAGGCCTCTTTCGATTTAGCTAATGGCTTTAATACGTATTGCATGATGGACTTCTCACCTGTGCGTATTTGCGCTTGTGCCGTCATGCCTGGAATGATTTGCATTTTTCTATGCTTAGGATTAGTTGGGTCTAATTCAGCTGAAATCATCACGCGATAATAACTAGCAGACTGACCTTCTACAGGACGTGCATCTTCACGGAAGGTGTCAGGACTAATCATTTCTACTTTGCCAGGTAACTCTCCATAGGTTGAAGAATCATAGGCAGCAAGATTCAAGGCAACCGGTAAGCCCAGCTTTACATGTGAAACTTCCTTTGGATCTAACCTAGCCTCAAACATAAGCTTGGAATCAACGGGCACAATATCTAAAATTGGTGCTGATGAAGGAACTGCAGCACCAATCGTCGTCATACGAATATTTTTAACGATGCCTTTAACTGGCGCTTTCAATGTAGTGCGCTCTAAGCTATCAAGCTTGGCATTGAGATTAGGGGTGAGCTGGCTAAGTTCAGCATCAATTTTGACTAACTCTGCATTGGCTTCAGCATGGTAACGATTTAAGCGTTCATTAATTTGCTGTGTAATATCATTTTCTTGACGATATAAGCGCGATAACTCCACATCAGAAAACAAACCTTGCTTAGCTAATTTTTCTGAGATAGAAATTTCATTGCGAATTAAATGCTGCCCTTTGCGCATAGCGTTGACTGCACTATTCAGCATTTTTTTCTTCGCTTCATACACTTGTGTTTCGTTATCGAGCAAATTCTCATCCGCTTCGACTTCGGGTGGAAACACTAAAGGATCATCATAGGCTTCTGCATAAGCACGTGCTCTTGCTGCTTTAAGAGTCAATTGACGCGACACACCTTCTTGATATTGCGATCCAAAACGAATTGGATCTAATTGAATCAGCGGCTGATCTTTTTCTACTAAATCGCCTTCTTTCACTAACAGCTCAGTTAGAACACCACCTTCAAGACTAGAGATAACTTGTTCACGGCTAGTTGGAATCACACGCGCTTGTGCTAAGGTAACTTCATCCACCATAGAAACGCTAGCCCAGACTAAAGTCGAGACGGTGACAACGATCATGAAATACAGTAAGGCAGAAGATGAAGGTGTGGCTTGCGCTAGCATCGCTTCACTGATGTCGCGCATATATTCTAGATCTTCATTCTTTAAGCGCGACTTACGTTTAAAGTATTTACTGAAATCTATCCCAAAGCTCCAAGGGGATATTTTATCGAGATCGTATTGTGTTTTTTTACCTGACATGTTGACCTCAATGACTACTAATCGCTGACGAGCCTGCCAACATGGCAAGGATTTTTTCTTTTTCGCCATCAGCTACCATGCGCTGATTGTCCATCACAACGATACGATCAACGACACTCAATAAAGAGGGTCTATGGGTCACAATAATCACTGTGCGACCTTTAACGATGTCTTCTAAACGTTTGGTGAACATGGCTTCAGTTTGCATGTCCATCGCACTAGTTGGTTCATCCATTAATAAAATCTTAGGGCGTGTGATTAATGCACGTGCCAATGCAACGAGCTGTCTTTGACCACCGGATAAACCTAAGCCCATAGAACCGATAGGCATGTCATAGCCCATAGGATGAGCATCAGCGATTTTATCTAGACCAGTTAAGGCAACAACTTCCATGAATGCATCTACGGTTGCAGCGGAACGACCTAAGAAAATATTTTCACGTAAGGTGCCACGGAAGAGTCGTAAATCCTGTGTGACATAACCAATTTGATTACGAAAATCGACAGGATCAATTTGTCTGATATCGATACCATCAATTTTTACCTGACCTTCAATCGGCTGAAATAAGCCAGCAATCATTCGCAAGAGGGTAGATTTACCGCTACCAATCTTACCAACGAAAGCAACGCGTTCACCTGGTTCAATAGATAAGGTCACATCGCGTAATGCGATCGGTGGTTTATGGTTACCCGTTGATGGATAAGCAAAGCTTAATTTTTGAATTTCAATTGAACCATTAAATTTTGTTTTTTGTAGATAGGAACGCGCAGGATCACGTTCTGTAGGCATGCTCATTAGACTGTTCAAACCTGCCATAGCAGTTTTCGCAGTTTGGAAACGCATAGCTAACTGAACGAATTGACCAACAGGGCCAATTGCACGACCTGCAAACATCATACAACCCACTAATGCACCGGTAGAGAGTTCACCTTGATGAATGAGATACGTACCCCACACCATCACGATAATGCCTTGCGCTTGCTGCACTAAGTTAAAGAAAGTCATCACAATGTTAGAGATGATTCTAAAGCGCATACCAGAATGTGCTGTGGTTGCATTTAACTCTTCATAACGCTTAATCATGATGCCGGAAGCACCGGTAACTCGCAGTGTTTCTATGCCTTCGATGGATTCAATCAAGACACCCATCATGGCGGATTGATCACGGAAGGTTTCTAGCATTAACTTGTGCATAGGATATTGCACAAGTATGGCGGTAATCATGACAATGAAAATTGCAGCAAGAGGCACGACTGCCAGTGGTCCAGCCACTGTAAAAATCATGAAGATGAACAGTAAAGCAAATGGCAAGTCAGTAATGACAGCCATACTTGCTGATGCTGCAAAATCACGCACTGTTTCAAATTGACGTACTTGATGTGCAAATGCGCCGGAAGAAGGTGGTGTATGTTCAAGACGCAATCCTAGCGCTTGCTTGAACAGCGCTGAAGATAAAGTGATGTCACTCTTACGTGCAGCAAGATCGAGTAAGTAATCGCGTAAATGTCTGGCCGCTGCTTCAAACAGCATAGCCATCACTACACCAACCACCAATGACCACAAAGTGGAATACGCTTTTAATGGAATGACGCGATCATAGATATGAATCGCAAACAGTCCACCTAAGGTAGACAAGACATTAATTAAAATCGAAGCAAGAATGCTGTCGTAGTAATAACGACGGTAACGCCATACGGTTTTCCATAACCAGCTAGAGCCGGAAGGCTCTTCTGCATCTTCACCACCAGCCTCACCTGGTTTAGGTAATTGTTTAACTAATAAACAGTGACCTGATTGAATGGTCAGAAGCTCTGCCTCACTCACCATGAAGCTTTGGTTACTCGTCGATGGATCGAGACATTCGAATTGTGGACGTAAACCTTTATCAGACTGTATGCGCTGTTTTAATATGAGTGCACCACCCGTTTTAGTCATGACAACGACTGGCAGTAATTCATTTGGGAAGATGCTGGCATCACGCTTAACAAGCTTGGTAGCAAATCCAGACGCTTCAAGCGAGCGCATGCCCTGCTCTATCGACAGTCGATTGGTACTTGGCAAACCTGCCATGAATGAGGCGACAGATTTTTCTACGCCATAGCTATCGCAAATCCATAGCAGCGACTGCAGCAAGCTGTCAGTGTCTGCCGGACTCGATTCAATTCGAACTCCACCGGGATGATTCATATCTTTTGGCAATGAGGTCAAAAAATGGGGCCCTCACAAACAAGTGGTTAATATCATCAGATTGCAAAGCAAACTGATTTCATATTCCAAATAGCAGTCATTGTTTAATCATCATGCAGAAAAAATAATTAATTTAGTTTATCCACACTACTCTGCCTGCATGTTTCGTTTGCAATATACCCGAACTATTTAGCAATTAAACAAACTAATCTTATGATCTTTATTACGATTAATTGGCATTAAAATTATTAAAAAGTTAATTACCAATACAT
>JBEDCU010000053.1:0-3431 GCA_041176585.1 Pseudomonadota bacterium | reverse complement strand
GTGACGGATTGTCCAGCTGATGCTTTTGCAAGTGAACCATCCAAAGTCAATATCTCTTTAACAGTTGCTGTCTGCCCACCTGGTTGCACTAACAGCTTGTCACCTTTGCCGACTGTGCCAGCTTCGATACGCCCCATGTAGCCACGAAAATCATTCGCTTCATGCCCATTATGACGCGCGACTAATTGCACTGGAAAACGTAGCGCAGAATTATGCTCTTCATCATAAACAGAAATCGACTCTAATAAATCAATCAGAGTAGGGCCTTGATACCAAGGCATTTTGTCACTAGGTGTGACGACATTGTCACCAGCGAGTGCAGATAAAGGAATCGCGTGTATCGCTTTAAGACCTAATTGTTTTGCGAATTGCTGATAAGCGCCGATGATGCGATCATAAATTTTTTGATCATAATTGATCAAATCCATTTTGTTCACTGCGACGATCACATGTTCAATTTGCAGTAGATGCGCAATGGTGGAATGACGTTTAGTTTGAATCAATAAATCGACGCTGCCATCATCCCCCAGCTTTACTTTGGATACATCCACCAAAATAATCACAGCATCTGCAGTCGAAGCACCAGTCACCATATTGCGGGTGTATTGCTCATGACCTGGTGTATCAGCAATAATGAATTTACGTTTAGGAGTTGCAAAATAACGGTAAGCCACATCAATCGTAATGCCTTGTTCGCGTTCAGCTTCTAAGCCATCAGTGAGTAGCGATAAATCTACCGTATCGCCCACTGTGCGTTTATGACGTGCGCGTGAGATGGCATCTAATTGGTCAGCAAAAATACCTTTGCTATCAAATAGCAGACGGCCAATTAAGGTGCTCTTGCCATCATCCACTGATCCTGCTGTGATGAAGCGCAGCAGTCCACGCTCGAGTTTTGTATGTGCTTCAGTCATGTTGTTATCCAATACAGCGTTCATCAGAAATAGCCTTCTTTTTTACGTTTTTCCATCGAGGCTTCTGAGGTTTGATCATCCATGCGGGTTGCGCCGCGTTCCGTAATTTGTGTCACTGCTGTCTCAGCAATGATGGCACTGACATCCGCTGCATCTGAAGCCACAGGGCAGGTGCAAGAAATATCACCCACAGTACGAAAACGTACGGTGCGTGTCTCAACTGTTTCGCCATCTTTAGCAGGTGTGAGTGGTGTGAGTGGGACTAACAATCCATTACGCGGAATAACTTGGCGTTGATGCGCGAAATAAATCGGAGGAAGTTCGAGTTTTTCACGCGCGATGTATTGCCACACATCGAGTTCAGTCCAATTTGAAATCGGGAACACACGCATGTTTTCTCCTTTATGCACACGCGTGTTGTATAAATCCCAGAGTTCAGGACGTTGTGCTTTAGGATTCCACTGACCAAATTCATCACGAAAGGAAAAAATACGTTCTTTCGCACGAGCTTTTTCTTCATCTCTACGTGCGCCACCTATGCAAGCATCAAACTGATGTGCAGCAATGGTTTCTAAGAGTGTGACAGCTTGTGCAGCATTACGTGAATCGGTTTGTGGATTGCGTAAACGCACCGTGCCACGCTGTATGGAGTCTTCTACTGAGCCCACAATCAAACGTTCACCTAACTCAGCCACTCGTTTATCACGGAAAGTGATCACTTCTTCAAAGTTATGGCCAGTATCGATATGCACTAAAGGAAAAGGAAATTTACCTGGTCTGAATGCTTTCTCTGAGATTCTTAACAAGACCACAGAATCTTTACCACCTGAAAACAGTAAAGCAGGATTACTACATTCAGCGGCAACCTCACGCATGATATGTATGGACTCAGACTCTAACCAATCTAAATGACGGTTACTTGCTGCTTCAGCAAAATGATTTTCTACGGCTTTATTCATAATAATTTTTACTTAAAGATTATCTTAAGGGTACAGTGCGTAAAAAACTTCAAGCTGATTTAACACGCACAAGTTTGCCATCGATCACATGCAGTCCGCATTCTTTTGATTCTGGATTTTCCCACCACCATCTGCCAGCGCGTATATCTTCACCAGGCTCGATAGCGCGAGTGCATGGCTGACAACCTATAGAAGGGTAACCATGATCGTGGAGAGGATTATAAGGTACGTCATTCTGACGTACGTAATGCCAGACATCGTCCTCAGACCAATCAGCCAGTGGATTAAATTTCGTCATGCTGTGCGCTGCATCATCTTCTTGAATTTCCAGTGCAGTGCGCGTAGTGGATTGCGCTTTGCGTTGTCCTGTAATCCAAGCTTTGTTACCTGCTAAAGCGCGATTCAATGGCTCCACTTTACGAATGCGGCAGCATTCTTTACGCATCTCTACACTGTTATAAAACGCATCGAGTCCGTTTGCTTTTACATATTCATCAACTACGCTTTGTTCGGGTTTGTAAAGCGTGACGGTGTAATCATAGCGCTGTTGAATTTTATCCAATACACCCAAAGTCTCAGCATGCAGACGACCTGTTTCTAATGAAAATATGGTGATGTTGAGTTTCTCACGCAAAATCAAATCAGTTAGCACCATATCTTCCGCAGCTAAACTCGAAGCAAATACTGCAGGCGTGAATTCCTGTGCAATACGATGTAGAGTCGCTTTGGTAGAAGATAGCAAGCTCTCAAAAGCTACGTTATTACTCATCGTGGTTCCTATGCTGTAGGGCGCGTAACACGACGGAACAGCGGTGTTTTTTGATCCCACGATGTTTGATAGACATCGGAAAAATCAGTCAAACCTTTCAATGCATCTTGTATGCTGCGATCTTCACGGGTAGCAAAGGCATTAAAGCCCACACGTTGTAAATAAAATAATTGATCACGCAGCACATCACCAACAGCACGTAATTCACCTGTGTAATGCAAGCGAGAGCGTAATTGCATAGCGATTGAATAACCACGACCATCAGAAAAAACTGGAAAGTCGATAGCAATCAGAGGCAAGTGAGGAATGTCTTCTTTCAATTGTTCAGCACGTTCATCGCTAGCTAACCACACACCAATATCAGTACGTGATTTCAGTTGGGTTTTTTGTGCGAGCCATACTTGCAATGGCACGATATGTTTCCCCGCACCAACCTTAACGGAATCAGGCGTTTCACCTTCTGCAAGTTTAAGCAGGTTCCAGTCGTCTTTAACGATGGCTTTATCTTTGATGATCTCACGCATATGCATCTTCTCCTGCTTGATAATGAGAGCCTTCAATTGGGGTGGCATAGACATGCGTCTTGAAAGGATCAATACCTAAGCGACGTACCGTATCTATAAATAGTTCATCTTCAAAACGATCACGCACATAGACTTCAAGAAGTCTGCCTATTACTTCAGGCATTTGCTTAGCAGAGAAAGAAGGGCCTATGATTTTACCAATCGAGCTTTGATTGCCTTGTGCGCCACCAATCGAAACTTGATACCACTCTGAACCATCTTTATC
>JBEDCU010000052.1:0-6271 GCA_041176585.1 Pseudomonadota bacterium | reverse complement strand
TCATGGGTGACACACATCATGGTCATACCTTCTTGTGCTAACTGCACCATCACATCCAGTACTTCTCCTACCATTTCAGGATCAAGCGCTGAAGTAGGTTCGTCAAATAACATCACCACCGGATCCATGGCTAAGGCACGCGCAATTGCCACGCGCTGCTGTTGACCACCTGAGAGTTGTGTTGGAAATTTATGTGCATGCGCTTGTAATCCCACTCGCGATAACAAGCTCTGTGCACGTTGTGTAGCCTCTGTATGATCCCTACCCAAAACCTGTATCTGCGCTAAGCGTAAATTATCTAATACGCTTAAATGTGGAAATAACTCAAAATGCTGAAACACCATACCAACTTGCGATCGCAGCTCAGATAAATTTGTCGCGGCATCATTCACGACAACACCATTGACACTAATTTCCCCACTCTGCACAGGCTCTAAGGCATTCAACGTTTTAATCAGAGTTGATTTACCAGAACCTGATGGTCCGCAAATCACTACTACCTCACCTTTTTTTACCGTCAAAGAGCAATCAATTAAGACTTTGACAGTGCCATAAGATTTATTGACTTTCGACAGATGAATCATAGTAGGTGAATTCATAGCTCTATTTTGTAAATGAAGTGCGTTGCTGTAAGTGTCTGACCAACTGAGAAAGGCTAAAACAAATCAGAAAATAAATCAGTGCTGCAGCGAGATAAGCTTCTACAGGTCGCCCAGAATTTTTACCCGCAATTTCAAAACCCTTGAGCATGTCGTAGGCACCAATGGCATAAACCAAGGAAGTATCTTGAAACAAGATAATGACTTGCGTGAGCAATATAGGCGTCATATTTCTTAAAGCCTGAGGCAACACGATCCAACGTAGTGTTTGTTGTTGTGACAAACCTAAGGCTATTGCAGCTGAAGTCTGCCCTTTAGGAATCGACTGTATACCTGAACGAATAATCTCACAAAAAAATGCTGCTTCAAAAGCAATGAATGTAATCACTGCCGATACTTCCGCACCAATTGATCTGCCCAATAAAAAAGGCATGAGTAAGAAAAACCAAAGTAAAACCATGACTAAGGGTATGGAACGCATACCATTCACATAAACGGTCGCAGGCCAGTGAAATAAGGCACGCTGTGATAAACGCATTAATGCGAGCACTGTACCCAGTACTATGCCGCCACAGGTTGCTAACACTGTGAGCTGCAATGAAAATAAGAAGCCATGTAAAACATAAGTCTGTAACAAGCTTCCACTGAAAAATGTGAAATCGAATGTCATGCTTTCACACCTATTACACCAGGCAGTTGTGTCATAGATTCAATCCATGCCATGATGCGATTCAGTGTTAACGCTGTGATGACATACAGCATGGTCACAGCTAAATAAATTTCCATACCACGTGCAGTTTCTTCTTGTGCTTGCATAGCAAATAGCGTTAATTCCGTGACTGACACGGCAAAAGCCACAGAAGAATTTTTCACAACATTCATCACCTCGGATGTTAAGGCAGGCAAGATGATGCGCAGTGACTGCGGCAAAATCACATAACGATAACTCTGCACAAGTGACAAACCTAATGCAGAAGCAGCCTGACTTTGCCCTCGTGGTAATGCCTGTATGCCAGAGCGCACTTGTTCTGCGATACGTGCTGAAGTAAATAAACCTAAGGCTATTGATGCAAGTAAAAATGAAGACAAGGCTTGTAATGCGGGGATAAATGCAGGGACAACGTGATACCAAATAAAAACCTGAACGAGTAAGGGTATGTTGCGAAATAATTCTACCCACATCATCGCTACTAGTTTCCAACGACTAGCAAGCGTTCGTAGCACACCTATCGCTACACCACTCAACAAGGCAATCACAAGTGCAAGCGCAGCAACACTGACAGTCCAACCCCATGCAGAAAGCATCCACTGCAAGTAAGTGATGTCGCCACCCTTACCAAAACAAGAGGCCGTAGCCTCTGTGGTAATGGTGCTATTACAAAAAAATTGCCAATCCCAAGCCATGTTAGCTAGCCGGTTGATCGCTAGGCGATTTAAGATTTTCTTTTAAACGCTGACTCATAGGTAAAGCGAGATTTTTTCCATTCGGTGGAATCGCTGATTCAAACCATTTTTTATACAGCTTTTCAAATTCTCCTGATTTCATCAGGCCAATCAAGGTTTCATCAACTAAGACTTTGAAAGCGGCATCATCCTTACGTAAGACACAAGCATAGGCTTCGGTTTGTAATGGCTCACCAACGATTTCATATTCCGCTGGATTTTTTGCATTCATAACCAAGCCTGCTAACAACACATCATCCATCATAAAAGCTTGCGCTCTACCTGACTCTAGCAATAAAAAACCATCCGCATGATCTTTTGCAGGCACTACAGAGAGATTCAGATTTTTTTCTAAACTGAGCTTACGCAGTTGGGTAAAACTTGTGGTGCCCGTTGTGGTGGCGACTGTTTTATTAGATAGATCGCCTAGCCGTTTTATCTGTGCAGATTTTTTGACTAACAAACGTGACTCAGCAAAAAAATAATTAACTGCGAAGCTCACTTCTTTGGCACGCGTTGCATTATTCGTGGTTGAACCACATTCCAGATCGACAGTGCCATTCGCCACTAAGGGCAAACGATTTTGTGAAGTCACTGCTTGAAACACAACCTTAATATCTTTTTTACCGGTTTTTTTACGCACTGCTTCTACTATTTTATTCGCTATATCCACACCAAACCCACTAGGCTTACCGGGCTCTGCAAGATAACTAAAGGGTATGGATGATTCACGATAACCTAAAGTGATAGCTCCACTCTCAGTGATTTTTTGCAGCGTATCCGCTTGCGTGATACCACTTATCAAACATATTCCAGCTAATGCAATAGTGCGCATGCATAATGGTAAAGCCTTCATGATCTTACATCCTTGATTAAAAAAATATTGATTAATCACCACTCGCACTGCCTTCTCTTCTAGGATCAGCGCCACCGGATAAGCCATTTTTTTCCTTCATGATAGCTTGCACACCACTAGGAAAGGGCATGATAGTGACGCGATGTCCCATCGCCTGCAAGTCACTTTGGTGTTTCTCCAACACAGAACCACGTTCTAGCTCTGTTTCCTTATTTCGACTACCCATATTGGGTAATGCAATTGCTTGTTGCACATCTAATTGCCAATCAATGACGCCTATCAAAGTCTTAGCCACATAATTGATGATGGCACTACCACCTGTCGAACCTAATAGTAAATAAGGCTTGTTATCTTTTAAAACAATCAGTGGTGCCATAGAACTACGCGGCCGCTTACCAGCTTCAACACGATTGGCAATCAGTGCACCAGAGAGATCAGTAGGTGTAAGTGAAAAATCGGTTAACTGGTTATTGAGTAAAAATCCCTCAACAAAAATTTTGCTACCGAATTCAAATTCTATGGTGCTCGTCATACTGACAGCATTACCTTGTTGATCGATCGCTACCATGTGCGACGTAGAAGGTAAATCTGCAGCATGATCGATGCCACGTTGTGTAAGCTTGAGTGATAATTCTCCTGCGACAGCACGTCCCATACTGAATCGACTATCAATTAACGCACCACGCCGTTGTAAATAATCAGGCGCCAACATTGCGTTTACAGGAACAGTAACAAAATCAGGATCAGCAACATAACGATCACGATCAGCAAAGGCAAGTCGCCCTGCTTCAGAAAAATAATGTACTGCAGCTAAGGAGTTGGGCTGCATGTTCTCCAGTTGATGCTGTTGCAACATACCCAGCATTTGCATAACAGCGATGCTGCCAGATGAAGGTGGCCCCATGCCACAGATAGTGTAAACACGTATCACACTACAAACTGGTTCACGTAACTTTGCACGATAGTGCATAAGATCATCCAGACTTAAATCGCCAGCTCGTTCATGCTCACGCACTGCTGCAACGATTTTATTAGCGATACTTCCCTGATAAAACGCATGCACTCCTTCTGCAGCGACGCGTCGAAGAACTTCTGCATAGGCAGGATTTTTTAATCGTGTGCCAACTGGGTGTGCTACACCATTCATATAAAAATAAGAACGTGCAGCAGTTTGTTCAAATAAATCCTTGTTATTCGCTATCTGCATGTGCAAGCGTGGTGACACAGGAAAGCCTTCTTCCGCCAACAGAATTGCCGCATCAAATAAACGCGCCCATTTCAATTTGCCGTGCCTCTGATGTGCCAACTCCAAAGCGCGTAATAAGCCGGGAGTGCCCACTGATTTACCACTATTGACTGCTTGCATAAACGGCATAGCGCGTCCGTCTTGCATAAATCGATCAGGCGTGGCGGCTAATGGAGCAGTTTCACGACCATCGATGGTTTCAAGCTGCTTGTGCTTGGCATTGAATACCACCATAAATGCACCACCGCCTATGCCAGATGATTGCGGCTCAACCAAACCCAAGACTAATTGCATGGCGATTGCAGCATCAACTGCACTGCCGCCTTCACGCAAAATAGCTCGCCCCGCTTCGGTGGCTAGTGGATTAGCAGCTGCCGCCATGTAATGCTGGGCACGCACTAGCTGCTTAGCTTGTGAGCCAGTGGCGGTCTCAGGATTGGTATCTGTCGAGACTGATGCGGCAAGCAACAAGCTAGTCTGGCCTAAAAAAAATAGGCATACCCAGAACTTAAGTAAAAACCGTCCTAAAAGTGGCTGAAAACTAGTCATACAAGGGGTAATCTCAGGGCTAAAAATATGCATTGTGGAAACATCTACGGTATTATGTTGCATAAAGAATAGTACAGTGCGTAAAAGTCTGATGGCGAGTCTTGATTTACTTCTCCTGCTGTCGATTAATAAGTACGGTACCCGCAGTGAGAGAAGTCATCATGGCTGAAGAAAAACCAGAAGATCAAAACGAAGACGCTAAACCAGCAGAAGGTGAAGAAG
Source organism: Pseudomonadota bacterium (assembly GCA_041176585.1). Taxonomy (GTDB): domain Bacteria; phylum Pseudomonadota; class Gammaproteobacteria; order Burkholderiales; family Burkholderiaceae_D; genus Pernthalerella. The sequence continues at coordinate 1,356 of JBEDCU010000052.1, read as the reverse complement.
CCGCTGCGCCTGCAGTCCCTGCAGACAGTCTCCCACCGCTAGAACCCATCGTTGTTAAGAAAAAGGTCGAAGGCGACCATGCCGGTGCGCATGGTGGTGCTTGGAAAATTGCGCTGGCAGACATGATGACGGCCATGATGGCCTTCTTCTTACTCATGTGGTTGTTATCGGCCACTAATGAAGATCAGCGCAAAAGTATTGCGGAATACTTCAAGCCGACTTCCCACAGCGCCGTGAAAATGAGTGATTTAGCAGGTTCCGGTGGCATCATGGGTGGACAATCTCTGCTTGATCCTGATGGTATGCCTTATGCAGGACAACGTACCTCCTTTATGCTGCGTGAAACACCGCGCGCAGAGAATGGCACTAAATCGGATACGGGCAGTGCCGTCAATAGCGAAAATAATAAAAATGGCAGCGACATGTCGCCAGAGGAAAGACAAAAAATTTCTGCTGAAACGGATAAGCAAAACTTTGACAAGTTAGAAAAAGAAGTCAAAGAGAAGATGGCAGAAAATAAGGACTTCGAAAAAATCAAAGATCAAGTGCAATTCATACGCGAAAAAGAAGGCTTGCGGATTGAAATCATTGATAAAGCAGATTTCTCTATGTTTGGTTTGGGCACCACAGGGATGGCGCCTAAGGCTCAAGCACTGATACGAGAAGTCGCAAAATCAGTAGCGAATATGCCTAACAAGGTTGCTGTTCGCGGCCATACAGATAGCCTTGCCTTCGCAGGAGCAGAGCGAAATAACTGGTCACTCTCTGGTGAACGTGCAGAAGCAACCCGACGCTTGATGGAGTCAGGTGGATTGAATGAAGATCGATTTGCTCGTATCGAAGGCGTAGCAGACACCGCTCCTTTTAATCCTAAAGACCCTGCTGATCCTCGTAACCGACGAATTAGCATTATGTTGATGTATCAGGATCCGAATGCGCAGCAAGCTAAGCAATAAGACTGTTGCTATTTTTTGTTTCTACTTCTAGCGTTCGTACCCGATCATGAAACATAAACTGATTGCTCCTCTGTTGTTGACTAGCCTGCTACTGCCTATCACTAGCAACGCACAAAATACACCTGCTCCCGCTACTACAGCCAAGCCTGCAACTGCACCTGCTGCGAATCCAACACCGGCTGCAAATACACCTGCAGCTGCGGCTGTACCCGCTGCGAATCCAGCTCCAGCTACCAATACGCCTGCTGCAGCGGCTAAGCCTAGCGACAACAAAGCTGCTGATGTAAAAGCGCCGGATGCGAAAGCAGATATGAAGAAAGAAGATCCTAAAAAGGACGAGCCTAAAAAAGATCAAGCTGATGCTGCTAAAAAAGCTGCCGATAGCAAAAAACCGAAAGAG
>JBEDCU010000051.1:0-6799 GCA_041176585.1 Pseudomonadota bacterium | reverse complement strand
TTAATAATAAATCTCGGTTAATTCTTAACTTAACTGAATAAATTAAAAACGTTACACACGCAATGTGACGATCTGGTCACAAATCATGATTTTCCTGATACATACGACCCACTCACTAAGGTAGCATCGTGGCTTTTTTCAAATTAAGCCCTAGGGCACAAAGAGACGAGCATGAAAAGAACCAGCCTTTCCTTAATGATTACAGCATGTTTTATTGCTAACGCTGCAGCACAAGAAACCAAATCCCTGTCACCTGTTGTTGTCACCGCCACGCGCGTAGAACAAGACAGCTTTGACTTACCTATGTCTATCGACAAAGTCGAAAAAGACACCATACAAAATGGCGGCGTAAAAATGACGCTGTCAGAAAGTCTGGCACGCGTACCTGGCATCACTGCACAAAACCGTAATCAAATGGCGCAAGACCCGCAAATCTCTTCACGCGGCTTCGGTGCTCGTTCATCATTTGGCGTACGCGGCATCCGCGTTTATGTTGATGGCATTCCACTCTCCATGCCCGATGGCATAGGCAACCCAGGTAGCGTAGACCTCGGTGCTATGAGCTCCATCGAAGTTATGCGCGGACCCTTCTCTGCTATGTATGGCAATTCATCCGGTGGCGTTATACAAATGTTCACCGACAAAGCACCTGCCACACCAGAAGTCAGTGGTGATATTTTATTTGGTAGCTTCAACACCCGCCGTGAATCCGTACAAGCAACTGGCACAAAAAACGGTGTGGAATATTTAGTCAACTACTCTAATTACAACTCAGATGGATTCCGCCAACAAAGTGGAAATGACAAACGTCAAGCAACCGCGAAGTTAGGAATCAAGATTGCAGAAGATACTAAGTTGACCATGTTGACAAGTTGGTTTGATCAGTTTGCGCAAGATCCGGGTGGATTAGTCAGGACAGCTGCTGTAAACGAACCGTCTGCATTCATTACTCCAACTGGAGTTGCACAAGGAGCTCTAAACAGCGATACACGTGTATATCGAAGTGCTCAGCAGGTTGGATTTAATCTAGAACATAAATTAAATTCAAATAATTTCTTGAATTTGATTACGTATTTTGGTGAAAGAGAAAACCTTCAATATTTATCTACTGGACTCACAGCAGGTCGAGCTAGTAGCATCAGTAGAAATTTTTACGGTTCTGAATTAAAAGGAACCAATATAGGCACTCTTCTGAGCAAGCCATACACATTAACTTATGGAATAGCCGCAGGTTACATGAAAGATGGACGACTTGATATAAATACCGCAAGTAAAGTTCTAACAACAACGAACCGGTTTGAAAATCAAGATGCACAAAACTTTGACCAATATGTTCAAGGTATGTGGTCAATTGATCCAAAATGGGATTTACATGCAGGAGTACGGCACACTAATTTGAAGCTTGGAATAGTAGATAAAAAATTATCAGACGGAGATTCCTCAGGAAATTTAAAATTTGACAAAACAATTCCTGTTGCTGGGATCATATACAAAGCAAGTCCAGTAGTAAATTTCTATGCAAACATTGGAAAAGGTTTTGAAACGCCAACTTTGACTGAAATTACATTTACAAATCCAACTTCCCTAGCCGGACCAAATTTTACAATTGTTCCTAGTACGAGCACTAATATCGAAATTGGTAATAAATGGTTATTTTCCGAAACAACTAAAATCAACACTGCAATTTTTCAAATAACTACAGATAATGAGATTGTTACTGATCGACTTCAAGGGTCTACAGGTAGCTTTAAAAATGCAGGAAAAACAAAACGGACCGGAGCTGAAATTTCTGGTGAAATGCAACTTCAAAACAATATAAATCTTTACTTAGCATACACACTACTAGACGCGAAGTTTGATACGTCTTTTACGACAGGCAATTCAGCAACACTAGTTAACGCTGGAAATTATATTCCTGGGACTTATAAATCACAAATTTATGCAGAAGCCGCATGGAAATATCAACCGTTAAATTTCCAAACTGCTCTCGAAGCACGCTATACCAGCAAAACATATGTCAATGATACAAATACCGACGCTGTCCCTGACTACACGATCTACAGCATACGTGGTAGCTTTCAACAGCGACAAGGCAATTGGAAATTCACTGAATATGCACGTATAGATAACATCTTCGATGAAAGTTACATAGGCTCAGTTCGTGTAAACGATGCAAATAGTCGTTTCTTCGAACCAGCACCTGGTCGTAACTGGATCATGGGTGTGAAAGCTAACTACATGTTCTAATGGTTTTTAGCTTTATATAGTTGAAGTAAATATCCCGACCTAGAGTCGGGATGTTTTTTTGGTGGGGCTCATTATTACCATGTAGGTACGATTAGCGTAGCGTAATCGTACGCAAGAAAATTAAATTCAAAAACATTCGTACGATTACGCTCCGCTAATCGTACCTACCAAACCTTCATCTCTTTCACCTACTTCTTGATTCGCGATATATCTATTTTATCTGCTGCGACTTGTGCACTCACTGCTGCCATCCATGGCACCACACCGATTAATGGTGCTGACAATCTTTGCTCTAAAGCTTGCAAGTTAGCTTGTTGATGCGACATGTTTACATCAATCTGATTCGCGACCCATCCTACTAAATTCAAACCACGTGCTTTTATGGCTTCTGCTGTTAACAGGGCATGATTGATACAACCTAAACGCAAACCAACCACCATCACTACATCAAGCCCAAGTTGCAAGGCTAGATCAGCGGTGTCAACATCATCATTGATAGGCACACAAAATCCACCTACACCTTCGACGATGACGCAATCAGATTGCTGTGCGATTTGCTGATAACAATCTAATAGTTGCTGCATGTCGAGCGACACATGTTCGAGTTGTGCTGCAATGTGTGGTGCTGCAGGTTCACGTAATAAATAAGTTGTAGTCAGTGCACGTGGCAAATTGGTATTCGATGCTGCTGCCAGCATGGCGACATCTTCATTCCAGAGTTCACCATCAATTAATTCAGCACCGGCTGCAATCGGCTTCATGCCTGTTACACGCAAACCAGTTTTTGCAAAAGCATGTAATAGCGCAGCAGTGACTAATGTTTTACCAACACCTGTATCTGTACCAGTTACAAAGTATGAAGATGTTTTCGTCATGCCATGCTCGCTTCACAATCATGTATCGCTGTAATTAAGGTAGTGAGTTGTTCAAGCGTGTGCGCTGCTGACAAGGTGATGCGGAGTCTTGCCGTGTTGAGTGGCACTGTAGGTGGACGTATCGCACCTACCCATAAGCCTTGCTGTAAGAGTGCCGCTCCCACTGCCATGACTTTTTCATTCGAGCCTATGACTACAGGTTGTATGGCAGTGGGCGATGCAAGACTTTGCCATTGCTGTAGTTGCAGAGCACTACGCCATGCAGTAATCAAACTCTGTAAATGGCTACGTCGTTTTTTACCTTCTTCACCAGTGATGATAGCTAAGCTCTTCAGCAGTGCATGTGCAATAGCTGGTGGTGTGGCGGTGGTGTAGATATAAGTGCGAGCACGTTGTATCAGCCACTCAATTACGCTTTGATGTGCCGCTACAAAAGCACCACTCACTCCTGCTGCTTTACCTAAGGTGCCTATGTAAACGATGTGAGGCGAATGCAAATTAAAATGTTCAAGCACACCATGCCCATGCTCACCTAAGACACCAAATCCATGAGCATCATCGACTACCAACCATGCGCCATAGCGCTCACATAAAGTGAGTAATTCAGGCAAAGGAGCAATCTCACCTTCCATACTGAAAACGCTATCAGTCACCACACATTTTATGTTTGCCTGACTTTGTTGCAGCAAGCTTTCTAATTGTGTGAGATCGCGATGCGGATAGACAGAAATTTTTGAGCGCGATAATCTAGCTCCATCAATTAAAGAAGCATGATTTAATTCTTCAGAAAATATTTCTGCTTCTTTACCGGCCAATGCTGACAACACAGCTAAATTTGCCATGTAGCCTGTGCTGAAATATAAACAGCCTGCTTGATCAAAATTGTCTACAAACAGTGTGGCGAGTTGCTCTTCGAGTTGATGATGTGCGATTGAATGACCACTCATTAGATGAGAAGCACCACTGCCTGCTCCGTAAAGATCTGCACCTTCTTTTAAAGCAGCACTGATCTCGGGATGGGATGCGAGACCTAAATAATCATTGCTACAAAAAGCGAGCAATTGTCTTCCATCGACTTGCATGGCCGGTGCACAAGGTGTTTCTGTTACACGACGCTGACGACGTAATTGTTTTTTATCTAAATCAGTCAGTTGTTGCTGTAAATTTTTTAACAATGAAAAATCAGATGTCATGCAAGTCTTTATTGTTTAATCAATTAGCGTAGTACGTAGGAAGAGATTATGAATGATCGCTTAACCAATTAGGTTTGCGTTTATTCAGAAATGCCTGCACACCTTCACGTCCTTGTTCTGATGCGCGACTATTCGCAATGCGTTGAACGGTGTCAGCAATTAAGTTTGGATTAATCTCTTTACCTACAACAGCGCCTAAGAGTTGTTTAGCATCTGCAATCGCGTGCGGGCTACAAGTTAATAAAGTTTGTTCCATAGTGTAGACGGTGTGATCTAGCTGATCGACTTCCACAACCTCATGCACTAGACCGATCGCTTTCGCTTGATCTGCACTAAAACGCTCAGCTGTTAAAAAATATCGATGTGCAGCACGCTCACCCATGGCACGTACTACATAAGGAGAGATAGTTGCGGGAATCAATCCCAACCTGACTTCAGATAAACAAAATTCAACCGAATGCTGTGTAATCGCGATATCACAAGCTGCTACTAAACCCATACCACCTGCATAGCAATCACCTTGTATACGAGCGATGGTCGGTTTAGAACAACGATAAATTGTATGCATCATCTCAGCCAATGCAGCTGCATCGGTGAGATTTTCTGCCTCGCTATAGGCAGACATTTTTTTCATCCAATTTAAATCTGCACCTGCACAAAATGCTGTGCCTTTTGCTGCTAGCACTACCACTCTGACCTGCTCATCTTCATGCAACGCATTAAACATCTGCGTCATTTCTGCAATCATGATTTCATTAAATGCATTGCGCACTTCAGGACGATTCAACCATACTGTTGCGACTGCTCCGTTTTTAACACATTCTATGGTCTGATAATTCACAACAATTCTCCTTGGTGACTCTGACAACTGTCTTGCAATGTTAGTCTCTCAGGATACAGGCATTTTAGGCTTAATCAGATCATGTGGGTTATCCAGTCGCACTCTTTTGCGATCTGCTTCCACTGTCGTTAAAGGTGTCACTTCTTCCATACCTTGTAAACAACGGATAGCGAGTTGTTGATATTCCTTAGTGCCACGTGATTTCCATGTTATTTCTTCATCCGACAAAGTTCTGGTGATACGCGCTGGTGAACCCATCACTAAACTTTTCGGTGGAATGATCATGCCTGTTTTAACAAAGGACATCGCTGCGACTATGGATGATTCACCAATTACCACACCATCCATCACCACTGAATTCATACCCACTAAAGCATTGCGACCGACTCGTGCACCATGTATCACTGCACCATGACCGATGTGACCATCAACTTCAATCACGGTATCACTACCTGGAAAACCATGTACCACACAGGTGTCTTGTAAGTTAGAGCCAGCTTCCATGATGAGACGACCAAAGTCACCCCGCAAACAAGCAGCAGGTCCTACATAACAACCTGGCCCGATAATGACATCACCAATTAAAACAGCAGTGGGATGTACATAAGCAGTGGGATCGATGACTGGTGTGACACCATCTATTGCATACACTTTCGCCATGAGCTTTCCTAATTTATTGTCGTGGCAAGATTACGATCTTACCTGTGACTTTGCGTGATGCCATGTCGATTAATGCTTGTGGTGTGTCTGCTAATGCATAGCGTGCTGAGATATGCGGTTTGATTTTACCTTCTGCTAACCAGCGCATGAGTTCTTGCATCGCTGCGAGGTTATGTGCCGGTTCACGTCGTGCATAATCACCCCAGAACACACCCACCAAAGAAGCACCTTTGAGTAGAGGTAAATTCAATGGCAATTTAGGTATTTCACCATTCGCAAAGCCAATCACTAAATAACGACCACGCCATGCAATCGAACGAAATGCAGGTTCAGTGTAACTACCACCGACTGGGTCATACACCACATCAGGACCTTTACCATGAGTGGCTGCTTTAATCGCTTCACGTAAATCTTCAGTGGTGTAGTTAATCAAGACATCAGCACCATGCTCTTTGCAAACAGCAAGCTTCTCTGCAGTGGATGCTGCTGCAATCACACGTGCACCTAATGCTTTACCTATTTCTATCGCTGCTAAACCCACGCCACCGGCTGCACCCAATACCAACATGGTTTCACCGGCTTTTAATTGAGCGCGATCAACTACAGCATGATGCGATGTACCGTAAGTAAGTGTAATAGCGGCAGCAGTATCGAAACCCATGCCCGCTGCCATAGGCAGTACTGCATCAGCTGTTACTTTGACTTGCTGTGCAAATGCACCTTGTGGCACAAATGCAAAAACCTTATCACCCACTTTATATTGAGTTACACCTGCACCGACTGCATGCACAGTGCCGGCGAGTTCATTACCCGGCGTGAAAGGCAGTTCAGGTTTAAATTGATATTTGTTTTGAATAATTAGTACATCAGGAAAATTCACACCGGCTGCCATGATGTCGATAACGATCTCACCTGCTGCTGGTACTAAATCAGCTTGTTCTTCAATGACGAGTGTTTCAGGCAGACCCCATGCTTTACAGACT
>JBEDCU010000050.1:0-5781 GCA_041176585.1 Pseudomonadota bacterium | reverse complement strand
CTCTAGCGATCAGAATTTTTCTATCTGACCCAAATACCGATACTAAAGACGCCATCGTTTCCATGATGCGATGAGGCGCCTCATAAAAAACTAAGGTGGCTTGAATAGAGATAAGTTTGTTTAGTTCGGTTTCTCTTTGCTTATTTTTATTAGGTAAAAAACCTATAAAATAAAAATCATCAGATATAAATCCGCTACAAGAAAGTGCAGCAATGGCTGCAGATGCGCCAGGAAGTGGAATGACTTGTAAACCAGCTTCTAATACGGCATGCACAATATGTGCTCCGGGATCTGATATACCAGGCGTGCCCGCATCTGAAACTAATGCAATACGTGCACCATTCCGTAGTTGTTGCACGATTTTTTCAGCAACACTGCGTTCATTATGTTGATGAGCGGCGAAACATTTTTTAGAAATGCCATAACGGTTAAGAAGTTGTGAGGTATTGCGAGTATCTTCACAAGCGATTTCCTCTACCATGCTTAGCACCTTGAGTGCGCGCAAACTGATATCAGAAATATTGCCTATAGGAGTAGCAATTACATACAGTGCCGACTGCGGAAATTGTTGTAGCTCGAGTTCGTCAGCCAGTTTGCTCACGCTCGCCATCAAAGAAAAATTGAGGGGCTGATTCATGGGGGGATGGAATAAGGACAGAGAGATGTTTGATTGTACAGAATGCCAGCCACTGCAAGGTGAACCATGAACACTGCCAGAAAGACCAGCATCAGTAGCACCCAGAAAGGACAGGCTGCTGAGAACGCCGCACTAATCTATTTAGAGCAACAAGGACTACGACTAGTAGAACGTAATTTTTCAACACGATTGGGAGAAATTGATCTCATCATGTGGCACCAGCAGACACTGGTATTTATCGAAGTACGACAACGCTCAAATCCCCAATTCGGAGGCGCAGTAGCTAGTATCAGTTTGGCCAAGCAGAATAAACTCTGGAAAACAGCGCAACTCTATCTACAAAGATTTTCCACGCTGCCTGCTTGCCGCTTTGATTTACTGGCGATAAATGGCCTAGAAATGGAATGGCTAAAGAACTTCATCAGCCGGTAATTTGGCTATGAATGAATAGGATGAGCGGGGTGAAATGAACGCACTCTAGCCGCGTCAGGCAATTGAAATCTTTCAGTCTATTAGAACAGCATAAGATTTATAATCACGGTCAGAATGAATAGTCAGCGCATCATAGAGCACTTTCGGGAAAGTGCCGAACTCAACATCCAAGCCCAAGCATTGCTATGCGAACCAGTTTCGCAAGCAGTAACTATGATGTTTACAGCTTTATCAAATGGCAACCGTATTCTTGCTTGTGGCAATGGTGGCTCGGCGGCAGATTGCCAGCGTTTTGCTTCAAAACTAATAGGTCGTTTTGAACGCGAGCGCCTGCCCCTACCGGCCATGGCCTTAACCACAGATAGCTCAACATTGAGCGGGGTGGGCAATGATTTTGGATTTCAGTCTATTTTTTCTAAACAGGTACAAGCCTTTGGCCAACCTGGCGATATTCTGCTAGCGATCTCTAGCTCAGGAAATGCGAGTAATGTGGTTGAAGCAGCACAGGCTGCCTTAGAGCGAGAAATGCATATCATTGCTTTGACTGGTGGCGATGGTGGCGATGGTGGCGTATTAGCTCAGTTATTAACGGATACCGATGTGCATATTTGTGTGCCACATGATCGGGTGGCACGCATACAAGAGATGCATTTATTAGTTATACATTGTCTTTGTGATGGTATTGATGTCGCACTTTTTGGAGGGGATCTAGAATGAAATTTTCTAACGTACTTAGTAAACCAATCGCCATAGTTGCCATAACGGCGACGCTAGCATTGAGCTTGCAAGGATGTGTGGCGGTGATAGTCGGTGGTGCTGTAATGGGTACCTTAGCCGCAACTGATCGTCGCAGTTTGGGCGCGCAAGCGGAAGATGCATCTATCGTACTCAAAGGTTCAGGCCGGATTGAAAAAGTCGTGACAGATTTAGGTCGCGTCTCAGTAGTGAGCTTCAACCGTAAAGTTTTACTTACGGGGGAAGTGAAAGATGAAAAAATGAAACAAGATGTGGAAAAAGAAATTAGTACACTCGCTGGCGTCGTTTTACCAATTACAAATGAAATAGTCGTCGCGCCTTTATCCAGCTTTGGTGCGCGTTCAAATGATTTATCGATTACGGCTAAAGTGCAGGCATCCATCATCGATACCAAAGATATTTATGTGAATGCTATAAAAATACACACTGATCGTGGTGTAGTGTATTTAATGGGACGAGTTACCCAGCGTGAATCAAAAATTTATGCAGAAGTAGCAAGTAGTACTGGAGGTGGTATTCGAAAAATTGTGAAATTATTTGAATACATAGGCGAAGATGAACTACAAGAAATGCAGAAAAAACCTGCATCAGAAAAGAAATAAAAATAAATTTTTCGTTTCCCTATAAGTATTTGGTTGAACTTTTACATCACTAAGAATGAGTTAGTTTATGAATGATAATGAAAATAAAATAGAACAAGAACCAAATCAAAAAGACAGAACACGCTATGCAAAGGGATTGAGCCTGATACAAATTATGTTTATGTTGGCAGTATTAGGCATAGTGTTATATGGCGCTTTGAATTGGCTAGGAAAGAGAGAAACTGTTCCGGCAGTTACATTCAAAACAATTAGTGGAGAAGAAATTAGCACAGCGTCATTACAGGGTAAAGTTGTGCTGGTAAATTTCTGGGCAACTAGTTGTGGGCCGTGCATAGAAGAAATGCCACAATTAATAACTACCTATAATAAATATAAAGACAGTGGTGTAGAGTTAGTTGCTGTAGCTATGCATTACGATCCAGCGCAACAAGTACAGCGTTATGCGCAAGAGCATGCATTACCATTTAAAGTTGCTGTAGATGTGGATGGAAAAGTAGCGACTGCCTTTGGAGAAGTAACACTCACGCCGACTACTTTTTTAATCGACAAGCAAGGACAGATAATCAAGCGCTTTACTGGCACACCAGAATTCCCTGAACTACATAAACTGCTAGTAGATACGTTAGCAGCTTGATTGTTGTAGAAACCGAATCTAACTATCTTAGTGCTAGTCCCGCATTGTGCGCTTGTACATCAGCATGATAAGAACTGCGTACCATCGCACCAACCGCTGCATGCTGAAATCCCATTTTATAAGCTTCTTCTTCAAACATCTTGAAAGTATCAGGATGTACATAACGTCGTACGGGTATGTGATCGCCGCTAGGCATTAAATACTGACCAATGGTTAGCATATCGACTTGATGCGCGCGTAAGTCATGCATGACTTGCAAAATCTCTTCATCTGTTTCACCTAACCCCACCATGATGCCGGATTTAGTTGGTGTATTCGGATGATGTTCTTTAAAGCGTTTTAAGAGATTGAGTGAATAAGCATAATCAGAACCTGGGCGTGCTTCTAGATAAAGTCTAGGTACAGTTTCTAAATTATGATTCATCACATCAGGTGGCGCCAGTTTCAATATTTCTAACGCTCTATCCATACGTCCTCGGAAATCAGGAGTAAGAATTTCAATTTGTGTTGCAGGAGATAAGGCGCGAACTCGCTGTATGCATTCTACAAAATGCGCTGCTCCACCATCACGTAAATCATCACGATCAACTGAGGTGATCACGACGTAAGTCAACTTCAGTGCTGCGATAGTTTTTGCAAGGTTTTCTGGTTCGTTTACGTCGAGAGGATCGGGGCGACCGTGACCCACATCACAAAAAGGGCAACGACGGGTGCATTTATCACCCATAATCATAAATGTCGCCGTGCCTTTGCCAAAACATTCACCTATATTAGGACAAGAAGCCTCTTCACATACCGTCACTAATTTATTTGCACGCAGAATATCTTTGATTTCATAAAAACGTGTCGTGGGTGAAGCAGCTTTAACGCGTATCCAATCTGGCTTAGCTAGCTTTTCAGCAGGAATAATCTTAATAGGTATACGCGAAGTTTTGCCTGCACCTTTTTGCTTGGCATTGGCATCATAAGTTGTAGACTCTGATGCACTGATAGGAGTATTTTTTTGCATACGTTAATCTAGGCGCCAAGAAAAAATAAGCGTTTATCCTTGTAAATGTTGTATCAATGATGTGGCGAGTGTTTGCTGTACCTCAGCTAGGGCTACATGCACACCTAATGTTTGCATATCAACTGTAGCTAATCCTTCATAGCCACAGGGATTTATCCAAGTAAACGGTGTCAAGTCCATAGCGACATTGAGTGCGACACCATGATAAGTGCAACCATTACCGCGTATCTTTAATCCCAAAGCTGCAATTTTTGCACCTTTATATTTTCCATCAGCCACATAAATACCGGGCGCACCTGCATGTCGTTCAGTAGATAAATTATACGCTGCTAAGGTGTCGATCACAGCTTGCTCGATAGCGTTTACAAATTCTCGCGGCAAAAGATTTTTTTTATCTTTGCGCCGTAAATCAAATAGCAAATAGAGAACGGCCTGACCCTCTGCATGATAAGTTACTTCTCCGCCACGATCTGTTTGCACAATTGGGATTTGATGTGACTGTAATATGTGACTAGGATCAGCTGCTAAGCCTAAAGTAAAGACAGGAGTATGCTGAACCATCCAGATTGCATCAGGCGTAGCGGAATTCCTTTGATCAGTAAATTCTCGCATAGCAGCATATGTGATTGCATAAGATTCAATACCGCGATCTAAGAGTGTCACAGTCGACATGGATTAATCATTCGATTTACAGTACATACTTCACCATGGGATGGGAAGAAAGTGCACGATATAAGTTATCTAATTGTTCGCGACTCGTAGCGCGTACTGTGACGGTCAAAGAAAGATATGTGCCTTTTGAAGAAGGGCGTAATTCCATTTTTCCAGCATGAAAATCTGGATCATGACATTGCACTAGCTCGACGATAGTAGAAGCAAAATTATCTTGCATGATTCCCATAATCTTCATAGGAAAATCACTAGGATAAGTAATGAGACTTTCTTGTTCTTGCGTCATAGAGAGAAATAAGGGTGCTTAGTGTTTTGATTGAAAAAACAGTCGTAGAGAATCTATAGCACGACCAAATAAGCTAGCAGAATTCACTTGTTCTAATGCTTGTAAAGGTAATTCTACGAGGACTTTGCCATCACCCATAACTTTAAGTGTGGCCACATTAGCATATTGCGTAATCGGCGCAATCAAAGGATCAGGTCGCTCGATAACAGGTTTAACCTTAGATAGCATCCCACGTGGTAACGAAACATACACATTATGATTAAATCCTAATGGCACAGTCGCTTGTGAGCCCTTCCAGACCGGTGGATTAACGATGGCCTGATTTTTGGTATAGAGCTTAACGGTATCAAATTGTAGGAATCCCCAATTTAATAATTTTTGACTTTCTTGCGTTCTCGCTAAATCTGAATCAGCGCCTATCACAACGGATAACAAACGACGATTCGTAATTCCATTCGGTCTGACAGCGGAGGCAATTAAAGAATAGCCAGCAGTGCTTGTTTGTCCAGTTTTAATGCCGTCAACAGTCGTATCTAACCAGAGTAAGCGATTTCTATTGGATTGGCTAATTTTGTTATAGCTAAAATGCTTGGTTGAGAAAATTTTATAGTGTTCGGGAAATTCATTAAAGACTTGTAGTGCTAATACAGATAAATCACGTGCCGTTGAATAATGCTGAGAATCAGTTTGTCCATGTGAGTTAACGAAATGCGTAGCAGTTAGTCCTAGACGCACTGCTGTGCGATTCATGCG
>JBEDCU010000049.1:0-9768 GCA_041176585.1 Pseudomonadota bacterium | reverse complement strand
TGTTGTTCATCGACGATGACTAAACCTAGACGAGCAAATAAATCATCTTCTTGTATCAATGCGTGTGTGCCTATGACGAGTTGTGCTGTACCAGATTCAATGAGCGCACGCGCAGCTTCTTTCTCACGCTTTTTTAGGCTACCAGTTAGCCACACAACTTGTACACCGAAGGGTTCTATGAGTGCTGCAATTTTTCTAAAATGCTGTTCCGCTAAAATTTCAGTGGGCGCCATGAGTACTGCTTGATAACCGTTATCAATCGCTTGTACAGCAGCCAGTGCAGCAACAATAGTTTTACCACTACCTACATCGCCTTGTAATAAGCGTTGCATAGGAAATGATGCGGCAATATCGCTGCGTATTTCATTCAACACACGTTGTTGCGCAGCGGTTAAAGAAAACGGTAAAGCTGCGTTAAATGCGCGACACAATGAGCCTTCCATGCTGAGTGAAGGCGCACCTTGCTGGCGTCGTGCAACTTGTGCTCGTTTCATAGAGAGTTGTTGCGCAAGTAGTTCATCAAACTTAACGCGTATCCATGCGGGGTGGGTGCGCTCCATTAAAGCGTATTCATCACAATCAGGTGGAGGATTGTGTAATAAGCGTATGGCTTGTTCAAACGGAATCAGCTGTAATGTATTGCGTAGTGCATCCGGTAGAGTGTCACTAAAATCAAAGCGTGTGAGAGCACTAGTAATCGCTTTACGTAACAGTGTTTGTGATAATCCTTCGCCTGCAGGATAAACAGGTGTGAGTGCTTGTGGTAAGACATCACCTTCTTGCACAGTCTTGACCACGGGATGCACCATTTCACTACCAAAAAAACCATGCCGCATTTCACCACGTATGCGCAATCGTTTACCTTCCGCCATTTGCACAGCTTGGCTGCCATAGAAATTCAAAAACCGCAGCGTGAGATCTACCCCTTGATCTTGCACGGTGACGACTAATTGTCGGCGTGGGCGATATTGCACATCACAAGCACTCACCATAGCTTCGAGTTGTACCGTGTGTCCTTGCATGCGCACAGCATCGCTCAAAGGCGTTAATGTGGTTTCATCTTCATAACGCATTGGCAAATGCAAAGCCAGCGCCAGATCGGTAGATAAACCTAGGCGGGCTAATTTGTCGACAGTACGTAGACTTTTATTAGGAGCAGATTTTTTTTTCGTGGTGGCCATAGAGAAGCATTATCGGCGAGCCAGCGTAGAATACCGGCTTTTGGTCTAGGTCTGCCAGTCTTGTGTACTCACTTTCTGATTTTAATTTCGAATTGCCGCCTGCGCTGATAGCGCAAGTGCCGCTGGCATCGCGTTCAGCATCCAGATTATTGCAAGTTAATCAGGATGATTGCACTGATCGCAGCTTTACTGATTTACCTAACTTATTACAGGCAGGTGATCTGCTGGTCTTGAATAACACACGGGTATTAAAAGCACGGTTTTTTGGTGTGAAAGAAACCGGTGGCAAAGTTGAAATATTAGTAGAGCGATTAATTGATACACATACCGTATTGGCGCAATGTCGTGCTTCAAAATCTCCACCAGCTGGTACACGTATTAATTTAGCTGAAGCTTTTGATGTCATTGTCGGTGAGCGTGTAGGAGAGTTCTACACATTGACATTTCCTGATAATGCGATTGACTTGATTGAAGCTCATGGCGTATTACCTTTACCGCCTTACATAGAGCATGCAGCAGATGAAGTTGATGCAGAGCGCTATCAAACGGTGTTTGCACAAGAACCTGGTGCAGTAGCAGCACCAACTGCAGGTTTGCATTTTGATCAGGCGATGATAGATACTTTGCGTACGCATGGTGTGCAATTTGCTACTGTTACTTTGCATGTGGGTGCGGGTACGTTTCAACCTGTGCGCACTGAAAATTTAGCGGAACACAATATGCATAGTGAGTGGTATTCCATTTCTGAGGAAACAGTGCAAACAGTGCGCGCTACCCAAGCAGCAGGTCGTCGTGTAATTGCAGTGGGCACTACGAGTTTGCGTGCATTAGAAGCAGCTTCGCAGTCCGGAAAGCTGCAAGCAGGATCAGCGGATACAAATTTATTTATTACGCCTGGCTATACATTTAAAACTGTCGATAAATTGATTACAAATTTTCATTTACCAAAATCGACACTCTTAATGTTGGTGTCTGCATTTGCAGGTTATGAACGTATACGCCATGCTTATGCGCATGCTATCGCTGCGAAATATCGTTTTTTTAGCTATGGTGATGCCATGTTGCTAGACAGAGAATCTTGAGTATGAAATTTATTTTTAATGTATACGTCATGCAAATTAACATGCCATGCTGCTAGACAGAGAAGCTTTACTATGAAATTTACCCTATTAAAAACTGACGGTGATGCGCGTCGCGGTCGTTTGGAATTAAATCATGGCGTGGTGGAGACGCCTATATTTATGGCGGTTGGTACTTATGGTTCAGTTAAAGCCATGTAACCACTGGAGCTAAAAGAAATTCAAGCGCAAATTATTTTAGGGAATACGTTTCATCTTTGGTTGCGTCCGGGTTTAGATGTCATTAAAAAATTTGGTGGGCTACATAAATTTATGGGTTGGGATCAACCCATACTGACTGACTCAGGTGGATTTCAGGTTTTTTCATTGGGGGAAATGCGGAAAATCACTGAAGAAGGTGTGAAATTTTCTTCACCTATTAATGGTGATCGCTTATTTCTTTCGCCAGAAATATCCATGCAAATTCAGAAAGTGTTGAACTCAGACATAGTGATGCAGTTTGATGAGTGCACGCCATATGAAATCGATGGTCGTGCAGCGACACGTGAAGAAGCAGGTTTATCTATGCGTATGTCGCTCAGATGGGCTAAGCGCTCACAAGATGAATTTCATCGTGAAGAAAATCCGAATGCTTTATTTGCGATTGTGCAGGGCGGTATGTATGAAGCATTGCGTGATGAATCATTAGCTGGGTTGGAAGAATTAAATTTTGAAGGTATTGCGATTGGTGGCTTATCAGTTGGTGAACCCAAAGAAGATATGCAGCGTATTTTGGCGCATACAGGTCCGAAATTGCCAGCTAATAAACCGCATTATTTAATGGGTGTGGGCACACCAGAAGATCTGGTGCAGGGCGTAGCGCATGGTATTGATATGTTTGATTGCGTTATGCCGACCCGTAATGCACGCAATGGTTGGTTATTTACGCGCTTTGGCGATCTTAAAATCAAGAATGCGCGTCATAAAGATGAGGACATGCCACTAGATGCGACCTGTACTTGTTACGCTTGTCAGAATTTTTCACGAGCCTACTTGCATCATTTGCATCGCGCCGGAGAAATATTGGGCGCTCGCTTGAATACCATTCATAACTTGCATTACTACCTAGAGCTCATGCGCGAGATGAGGGTAGCGATAGAAGCCGGCAGTTTTGCTGATTTTCAGCAGCGTTTCAGGCTGGAGCGAAGTCGGGGTGTGTAAGTTGTCTAAAAGGGCGCATTGTTCGCTGCGTTAAGGCTAAAGCCCGGGCGCTGTCGGTGCTAAAATGCTGGGTCTTTGAAAACCTATAGCGGAGCAGTCCATGTTTATATCTAATGCCTACGCACAAAGCGCAGCTGGCGGTACCGGCAGCTTAATGAGCTTTTTGCCGATTGTTTTGATGTTTGTTGTGCTGTATTTCTTGATGATACGTCCACAAATGAAGCGTCAGAAAGAGCAAAAAGCCATGATTGATGCGCTTGCTAAGGGCGATGAAGTCATCACAGCCGGTGGTATTTTGGGAAAAGTGACTAAAGTCACCGAAGCCTATGTCACTGTTGAAGTGTCGGATGGTACAGAAATCGTGATGCAAAAAGCATCGGTCACGATGCTGCTACCTAAAGGCACGATTAAATCCATTTAACACTGATATGAGCAACATGTCCGGCAATTTTTGCCGGACATTTTTCTTTTCAAGCAGGACATCATGAATCGTTACCCCCTCTGGAAATACCTACTCATTGCAGTCGCTTTGTTGCTAGGCGCTTTATACACCGTGCCAAATTTTTTTGGCGAATCACCTGCGGTACAAATTAGTAGTGCTAAGGCTACCGTTAAGTTAGGTTCAAATATTGTTGGGCAGGCTCAGGATGCATTGACCAAAGCAGGTATTCCTGTTGAGGCCTTAGTGTTCGAGAGCACAGGTGATAACGGCAATGTGCGAGCACGTTTTGCTAACACTGATTTGCAATTCAAAGCCAAGAGCGTCTTAGAGCAAGCGTTAAATCGCGATCCTGCTGATCCCACTTACTTAGTAGCCTTTAACTTATTACCGAATACTCCAGCATGGCTGCAGAGCTTACATGCTATGCCTATGTACTTAGGTTTGGATTTACGTGGTGGTGTGCATTTCCTCATGCAAGTTGATACTAAGGCAGTGTTGGCTAAACGTGTACAAGGTTTACAAATCAGTGTGCGTTCTGCATTGGTGGAAAAGAAAATTCGTTTTGCAGGCATTGCACGTGATGGTGATGCTTTAGACATTCGTTTTCGTGATCAAGAAACCTTGAGTGCAGCAAAAGAAGTATTGCAGTCACAGTTGAGTGAACTCACGTTAACTGAAATGACGGACGCAGAAGGTGTCAAGCTGCGTGGAGTAATGAGTGCACAAGCTTTAAAGCGCACAGTAGAAGAAGCGGTTCAGCAAAATATTTCAACGCTCTCGAAACGTGTCAATGAATTGGGTGTTGCAGAACCAATTATTCAACGTCAAGGTGCTGATCGCATTGTGGTGCAATTACCGGGTGTGCAAGATGTATCGCGTGCAAAAGACATCATAGGACGAACCGCAACACTGGAAGTGCGTATGGTGGATGAAACAGTTCGTCGCGGTACGGAAGAAACAGCGGCCATTCCATTGGGCTCTGAATTATTTAAAGTCGGTAAGGGTGCGCCTGTCATCTTGATGAAAGATCCTATCATTACGGGTGATTACATTTCAAATGCAGGTGCAAGCTTCGATCAAAACCAACAAGCTGCAGTCAGCATCGATTTAAATGGTGATGGCGGTCGTAAGATGCGCGAAGCGACACGCAGCAAAATCGGTAAGTTAATGGCCATAGTCTTGTTTGAAAAAGGCAAAGGTGAAGTATTAACCGTTGCGACAATTCGTGATGAACTAGGTTCACGTTTTCAAATCACGGGCATGGATACACCTACTGCAGCGAGCGATTTAGCCTTGCTGTTGCGTGCAGGTTCATTAGCAGCGCCTATGGAAATCATAGAAGAACGCACCATAGGACCACAACTCGGTGCTGAAAATATTAGTAAAGGCTTTAACTCTACGCTGTATGGTTTTGCAGCGATTGCAGCTTTCATGATTCTTTACTATTTATTGTTTGGATTCTTCAGTGTGTTTGCATTAGGTGTGAATGTGATGCTATTGATCGCATTGTTATCTTTTATGCAGGCCACACTCACCTTGCCTGGTATCGCAGCGATTGCATTGACCTTAGGTATGGCGATTGATGCCAACGTTTTAATTAATGAACGTATACGTGAAGAACTGCGTGCAGGGAATACACCGCAAGCAGCGATTGCAGCAGGCTTTGAACGTGCATGGGCAACCATTCTAGATTCGAATGTCACCACCTTAATCGCAGGTGTAGCGCTACTCATTTTTGGATCAGGACCAATACGTGGTTTCGCAGTGGTGCATTGTTTGGGTATTCTCACTTCCATGTTTTCTGCGGTGGTGGTGTCACGCGCTTTGGCCAATATTTGGTATGGCCGTCGCAAAAAACTCAGCAGCATTTCGATTGGACAAGTTTGGAAGCCAGAAGCCTAATGTGGCACTGACTTAAACAGAGAGAGTCATCATGGAATTTTTCCGTATTAAACAAGATATACCCTTCATGCGTCATGCCTTGGTATTTAATGCCATCTCAGCGCTGACCTTTGTTGCTGCAGTATTTTTTCTATCCTACAAAGGCTTACATTTTTCGATTGAATTCACTGGCGGTACCGTGATGGAAGTGGCGTATGCCAAGCCTGCTGATATAGAAGGTATACGTAAGACGGTTGAAGGTTTGGGCTATGCCGATAGCCAAGTACAAAGCTTCGGTACAGCACAAGATGTATTGATACGTTTGCCTGCACAAAAAGGTAGTAATGCAGCGCAAATGAGTACTCGTGTGACCGACGCTTTGAAAACACAAGACGCTAGCTTGACAGTCAAGCGTATAGAGTTTGTTGGGCCACAAGTAGGTGAAGAGTTAGCGCATGATGGTTTAACTGCGCTCTTATTTGTGGTGATTGGCATCATGATTTATTTAGCAATTCGTTTTGAGTGGAAATTTGCACTCGCAGCGATTATTGCGAACTTACATGATGTGATTATCATTCTCGGATTTTTCGCATTCTTTCAGTGGGAGTTTTCCTTAACTGTATTGGCAGCGATACTTGCGGTCTTGGGTTATTCAGTCAATGAATCTGTAGTGGTATTTGATCGTGTGCGTGAAACATTTCGTGATCGTCGTTTCGGTAAATTAGCGCCACCTGAAGTCATGAATCATGCCATCACCAGCACCATCTCTCGCACCATGATCACTCACGGATGTACTGAACTGATGGTGTTATCGATGTTAATTTTTGGTGGTCCAACACTGCACTTCTTTGCTCTGGCACTCACTATCGGTATTTTGTTTGGTATTTATTCTTCCGTGTTTGTAGCAGCAGCTGTAGCGATGTGGTTAGGTGTGAAGCGCGAAGATTTGATCAAGCCTGTGAAGGTGAAAGACGACACCGATGGTGCGGTCGTATAAAACTTTGATGAATACACAGACATAAAAAAACCGGCTATGCCGGTTTTTTTATGTTGAGATGGTTACATTGTGCGCAATAAAACAAAGAATAGTAGGTACGAATGGCGTAGCGTATTCGTACGCAATATCACGCTTAAATCTTTTTCGCGAGTTGTTCTGCAATGCCTACATAATTTGCTGGAGTCATTTGCATGAGTCGAGTTTTTTCTGCATCCGGTATTTCTAAGTTTTGTATGAAGGCTTGTAATGCTTCACGTGAGATGCCTTTACCGCGTGTGAGTTCTTTGAGTTTTTCATACGGATTCTCAATACCATAGCGGCGCATCACAGTTTGCACCGGCTCTGCTAATACTTCCCAGCTATGATCTAAATCTTCTGCCATGCGTACTGGATTGACTTCGAGTTTATTCAAGCCGCGTAAGCAGCTATCGTAAGCAAGTACGGTATAGCCCAAACCCACACCAATATTACGCAAGACAGTCGAGTCCGTTAAGTCACGCTGCCAACGCGAGATAGGTAGTTTTTCTGCCATGTGTTTTAACACTGCATTGGCCATACCAAGGTTGCCTTCTGAATTTTCAAAATCAATAGGATTGACTTTATGTGGCATGGTGGAAGAACCAATTTCTCCAGCTTTGGTGCGTTGTTTGAAATAACCTAAAGAGATATAACCCCAGATATCACGATTCAAATCCAATAAAATCGTATTAGTTCTAGCAATCGCATCAAATAATTCAGCCATGTAATCATGCGGCTCAATTTGTATGGTGTAAGGATTGAACACTAAGCCTAGCTTTTCTTCTATCACGCGACGTGAAAATGCAGGCCAATCAAAGGTAGGGTAAGCAGATAAGTGGGCATTGTAGTTTCCCACTGCGCCATTCATTTTTCCTAGTATTTGAACTTGTGAAATTTTTTCTTTAGCTTTATTTAAGCGCGCTACGACATTCGCAATTTCTTTACCTAAGGTGGTGGGGCTAGCCGGTTGACCATGGGTGCGCGACATCATCGCGATGCCAGCATGTTCATGTGCGAGCTCAGTTAATTTTTGAATCAGTGTACTGAGTTGTGGAAGCAGTACGCTATCGCGTGCTGCTTTTAACATCATGCCATGTGAAGTGTTGTTGATATCTTCGGAGGTGCAGGCAAAGTGTATGAACTCAGATGCAGCCATTAACTCAGGCACATCTTGTACTTTTTCTTTTAACCAATACTCCACAGCTTTTACATCATGGTTGGTGACAGCTTCAATCGCTTTAATACGTTGTGCATCTTCTTCAGTGAAGTCCTCAGCGAGTTTTTCTAATAATTTTCGGGCACTGGCAGAGAAGTTTGGTATTTCAGAAAATCCTGCTTCAGAAAGTGCGAGTAGCCAAGCAATTTCTACTTTGACTCTGTGATGCATAAAGCCAGCCTCAGACAAAATCGGACGCAATGCGTCGGTTTTGGATGCATAGCGGCCATCAAGTGGGGACAGGGCATTCAGAGCGGTGAGCGGCATAGTCATTGAGCAAGAGAAATATCTGAAATTTAGCTAGATTTAATTGAATCAAAACGTGATTTTACCATTTGCAATATGTCGTTTTAAGCCTAACAAGCATCTGTAGCGGAGTATTTGTCGATGTTATAATTCGCCTCCCTCATTTCTGCGACGACATCATGAAGCTACTCGGATCACTCGCAAGCCCCTATGTTCGTAAAGTCCGCATAGTGTTGGCGGAAAAAAAACTCGATTATGAGTTTGTATTGGAAAATGTTTGGTCGCCTGATACAACCATCGGTTTGTCGAATCCTTTGGGTAAAGTACCTTGCCTAATTATGGAAGATGGCGGCGCTATGTTTGATTCGCGTGTCATTGTTGAATATTTGGACACTATGTCACCGGTGGGTAAATTAATTCCTACACAAGGTCGTGGTCGCGCCAGTATTAAATGTTGGGAAGCCTTAGCGGATGGCATTTTGGATGCTGGGATTGTAGTCAGATTAGAAATGACGCAGCGTCCTGAGAATGAACGTAGTCCTGCTTGGATGGCTCGTCAAATGACAAAAGTGAAAAATGGCGTACAAGCGATGTCGGTAGGATTAGGTGACGCGCCTTTTTGCACCGGAGCGAAAATGACCTTAGCGGATGTAGCCGTCGGTTGTACACTTGGTTGGTTAGCATTTCGTTTTCCAGAACTCACATGGCGCGATGATTACGCGAATCTTGCGCGTTTATTTGACAAGCTCTCGGAAAGAAAATCTTTTATAGACACCGTACCTGTCGCTTGATTTGAATGAGCTTGAAAAAAACGGAGCAGTGCTCCGTTTTTTTATGGGCGACTATTTCAGAAAATGTTTATGTGCTTGCTATGCTCGATGAGGCAATAATGCCACCACCTAAACAGACATCGCCGTCATATAACACTGCAGACTGCCCTGGTGTGACTGCCCACTGTGGTTGTGTGAACGCGAGTTGAAAATGCTCTGTATTTACATTCGCAAATTCACACGGCATATCACTTTGACGATAACGCGTTTTTGCAGAGACATGCGTGATTGATGGCGCAGTACCTGCTACCCAGCTCATTTGATCTGCAGTAAGCGCAGAAGATAACAGCCAAGGATGATCATGTCCTTGCACCACATACAAAGTATTTGCGGTGACATCTTTGCGTGCTACATACCACGCATCATGACTACCATTCTCGCGCGTGTGCTCTTTTACACCACCTATGCCTATGCCTTTTCTTTGACCTAAGGTATAAAAAGATAAACCTACGTGCTCACCAATGATTTTCTCATCCGGTGTTTTTATAGGCCCAGGTTGAAAAGATAAGTAGCGATTTAAGAATTCACGAAATGGCCGCTCGCCTATGAAGCAAATGCCGGTGGAATCTTTTTTCTGTGCGTTGGGTAATTTGAGTTGTTCAGCAATCTCACGCACTTTACTTTTATGTATCTCACCTAATGGAAATAAGGTGTTGGCAAGTTGTGATTGATTTAAGC
>JBEDCU010000048.1:0-29015 GCA_041176585.1 Pseudomonadota bacterium | reverse complement strand
ACGCCTACAGTGCAATGTTTTGCTTGTAGAGCCGTTGTGACTGCGCGCGAGCAAATCTCCCCTTTATATAAAATGGGTGTCTCTTGCCCACACTGTGCGCAGCAAGCACAAGCTGCTTAATGCGCAATGCATGATGAATCAGGCATGCGTATATTTTATTTCAGCTCAGTAGTTAGATAAATTTCATGGGCTATGTTGGGCGTTTCGCACCCTCACCTACCGGTCTTTTACATGCAGGTTCATTACGCACTGCTGTAGCAAGTTATTTAGACGCTAAAGTACATCAAGGTGTTTGGCTCATACGAATTGAAGATCTCGATACGCCACGCAATATCCCCGGTGCTGATCACGATATCATTAGAACATTAACGACATGCGGCATGCATGCTGATGGCGACATCGTTTGGCAAAGTCAACGTCAGCATTTTTATCAAATAGCCTTTGATCAGTTACAAACCTCTATCTATCCCTGTGCTTGCAGTCGTAAAGAAATCGCAGATTCACAAACACAGATTGGCAGTGATGGCGCAGTGATTTATCCGGGAACATGTCGCGATGGAATCGCAATGAATAAAGCGAATCGTTCATGGCGTTTACGCGTTCCTGATAATTCAGATTCTCATACCAAGATTAGTTTTACAGATCGTTGGCAAGGCCTACAAGAAGAATCGCTTGCTACGGACACTGGTGATTTTGTTGTTAAACGTGCTGATGGTACGTGGACATATCAACTTGCTGTGGTGGTCGATGATGCTTTGCAAGGAGTGACGCATGTAGTGCGCGGCGCTGATTTATTGCATTCAACAGCGCGACAAATTTTTATACAGTCTCTTCTTCATGCACCAATACCTAGCTATCTACATGTACCGGTTGTAACGAATACGCTAGGCGAAAAATTATCCAAACAAACTGGCGCAGAAAAACTTAATCTTACTCAGCCTATAGAAATTCTATTAATAGCAGCAAGAGGGCTAGGACTTAAGCTAGAAGAGCACAGTGTGAAATCTGTAGAGGGTTTTTGGCAGCAAGCTATTCCTGCTTGGGCCGCTCGATTTTTATAATTAAACTACCACTAGGTATTAGCGTTTAACAACGCCACCTAATAAAGCAGCACGTTTTTGTGGCTGCGCTGATTTATTTGAATTTTCTTTAACTGGTTCAGATGCTGGTACTGCAGACGTACTAGCTTCATACGGCTTTAAGAACCAAGGATCAATTTTTTCTTTTGGTGGCACATAACTTTGCTGACGATCTCGACCACGTGATTCTCTGCCCCTTGCAGATGATCCTCTAACAGCATTTCTATCACTACCACGCTCTACATCGCGACCGTCTGCTCTCGACGCACCAGAAGCAAATCCTTCTAATTCAACTGGCGTGAGTTTTTGTTTAATCAGCTTTTCTATATCAGCAAGCAAACGCGTATCTTTATCAGAGCAAAGAGAAATAGCATCACCAAACGCACCAGCACGACCTGTACGACCTATACGATGGACATAGTCTTCTGCGCTATAGGGCAAATCATAGTTAATCACACAAGGCAAATCAGAGATATCTAAACCGCGCGCTGCTACATCGGTAGCTACCAATACATCAATCGAGCCATTCTTGAATGCTTCCAATGCAGTCATACGTTCATTCTGTGTTTTATCACCATGAATCGCTGATGCTTTCACGCCTTTACGTTCTAATTCGCGCGCAAGTCTTGAAGTTCCAATTTTTGTATTCGCAAACACCAGCACTTGTTTTAAATCGCGACCACGAATTAAATGCGCTACTGCTTCACGTTTATCTTCTTCATCAACTTTATAGACAACCTGCGTCACTCTTTCAGCAGTCGCATTACTACGCGCCACTTCAATCAACACAGGATTTTGTAAAAAACTCGCTGCAAGTTTTTTAATCTCAGGCGAGAAGGTCGCCGAGAACATGAGGTTTTGTCTTTTCTTAGGCAGTAAATTAATAATACGTTGTAGATCAGGTAGAAAACCCATAT
Organism: Pseudomonadota bacterium; assembly: GCA_041176585.1. GTDB lineage: Bacteria > Pseudomonadota > Gammaproteobacteria > Burkholderiales > Burkholderiaceae_D > Pernthalerella. Next base: position 27,019 of record JBEDCU010000048.1, on the reverse strand, counting down.
CCAACATACGATCTGCTTCGTCCATCACAAAAATTTCTGTCTGCGATAAATTGACTGTTTTTTGCTGAACATGATCAAGCAAACGTCCCGGCGTTGCGATCACAATTTCTATACCACTGCGCAATGCAGTCGTCTGCGGTGCCATATCCAAACCACCAAACACAACAGTAGCTCGCAAAGGTGTGTGACAGGAATAGGCTTTAACATTTTCTGCTACTTGATCTGCTAACTCACGCGTAGGCGTCAAAATTAAAGCGCGCACAGGATGTCGCGCTGGTGAAGCGCTGGTATTAGCATGCGCTAGTAGTAACTGAATAATCGGTAAAGAAAAACTCGCTGTCTTGCCTGTTCCCGTTTGTGCAGCACCCATTACATCATTACCCTGCAATACAACGGGTATCGCTTGCGCTTGAATAGGTGTGGGATGGGCGTAGCCCTGATCAGTCAGTGCCTGCAAAATTGCGGGAGCAAGGCCGAACTGATCAAAGCGTGGAAGCTCGGCCGGTGTTTGTGGTGACGACGTTAAAGTTGCGTCTGGAATTGAGTCTGGGTCTGACATTCTGTACTTAGTGGTTAGCGCCGCAGTATAGCACCCACCCCTTGTCACACCAATCTCACCCTCCGTCAAAGTAAGACAATAAAGGTAATTTTTATTATCAATTTTATAAAATCTCGCCATATGATGACGAATTCTTAAAAACTTATCGCCCTCAACACTTAAATCGCAAGATTCTGCTTTAGAATTCAGGCAGTGTGAATTTTTGGAGGTTGCTGAAATGGCTGAAGAAGTAAACAAAGGTGTATTAATGGTGGGTCAAGGCGTGATTATGCGTGGCGAAATCAAAGTCCCTAGCATTGCATTAATTGATGGCACTGTTGATGGCGTGCTCGAAGCTGATGTCGTTAACATCACTGAAAATGGCACCATGACAGGCACCACCACTGCAAGTCGAGTTCGCGTTGCCGGTAGAATTAATCAATCCACTACGGCCCGTTCCGAATTGTTCATTACTAAATCTGGCTCAGTAACTGGTACCGTCGCTTACGGTGAACTAGAAATTGAAAAAGGTGGCGTGTTTGAAGGAAGCGTCAGCAGCACGAAATAAAAAGTAGTCTTGATACTTCATCAAGGCAAACAAAAAACAAAACCCGCGCAGTTGCGCGGGTTTTGTCATTTATTGGTGGGCCCCCCGTGAGTCGAACACGGCACCAACGGATTATGAGTCCGCTGCTCTAACCAACATGAGCTAGGGGCCCTTTAACCTCAGTAGCGCTGATCCATTTTTGGATTTTATCGCGCTTAAACCGTCGTAGCGTAAGAACTGATTTCGATACAACGGTTTTATCCGAAATTAACCGCCTTCGAGGAAGCTCTTGAGCTTGTCAGAGCGTGAAGGATGACGCAGTTTACGTAATGCCTTCGCTTCTATCTGGCGTATACGTTCACGTGTCACATCAAACTGCTTACCCACTTCTTCGAGGGTGTGATCAGTCGACATCTCAATACCAAAGCGCATACGTAATACTTTTGCTTCGCGAGGTGTCAATGAATCCAACACATCTTTAACCACACCGCGCATAGAAGCATGTAATGCAGCATCCGCAGGTGCGAGTGTGTTGTTATCCTCAATGAAGTCACCAAGGTGGGAATCATCATCATCACCAATTGGGGTTTCCATGGAAATCGGCTCTTTAGCGATTTTCATGATCTTGCGGATTTTATCTTCCGGCATTTCCATCTTGATCGCCAGTGTTGCTGGATCAGGTTCTGCGCCTGTCTCCTGCAAAATTTGACGCGAGATGCGGTTCATTTTATTGATGGTCTCAATCATATGAACCGGAATACGGATAGTTCTCGCTTGGTCAGCAATGGAACGGGTAATTGCCTGACGAATCCACCATGTTGCATAAGTGGAGAATTTATATCCACGGCGATATTCAAACTTATCTACCGCTTTCATCAAACCGATATTACCTTCTTGAATCAGATCCAAGAATTGCAAACCACGGTTGGTGTATTTTTTTGCAATCGAAATAACCAAACGTAAATTTGCTTCAGTCATTTCACGTTTAGCTTTACGTGCTTTGGTCTCGCCTGCCGCCATCTTTTTATTGATGTTGCGCAGTTCAACTAAAGGCAGCACTACACGTGATTGCAAATCAATCAGCTTTTGTTGCAACTCTTTGATTGTTGGCACGTTACGCGCCAGGACTACACTGTATGCATGATTACCTGTAACTTCACCATCTATCCATTTCAGATTAGTTTCATTACCTGGGAAAACTTTAATGAAATGCGGTCTAGGCATGCCACATTTATTTACTGTGACATCTAAAATTTGTCTTTCAATTTGACGAACTTCATCTACCTGACCACGCAAGGTATCGCACAGTTTTTCAACAACCTTCGCAGTAAAGCGTATGGTCATGAGTTCTTCGGTAATTAACTCTTGCGCTTTAGCATACGCTTTGGAGTTGTAACCTTCTTTCTCATACGACTTGCGCATTTTGTCGAATTGCGTTTTGATGTTGGCGAATTTTTCCAACGAGTCGCGCTTTAATTGCTCAAGCTGCTCAGCAGAGAAACCAGCAGCACCACCATTGGCGTTACCTTCTGCCTCTTCGTCTTCTTCATCATCGTCTTCATCGTCTTCTTCTTCTGCAGCTGCTGCCGCAGCAGCAGCAGCAGCGGCTGCTACTGCAGCAGGAATGACATCCGGTTCGACCGCATTGGGATCGACTAAGCCATCAACGATTTCATCAATCTTAGTTTCATCGTTAGTTATACGTTCAGCCGCAGCGAGAATTTCTGAAATCGTCATAGGACATGCCGAGATAGCTTGGATCATGTCCTTCAATCCACCCTCGATACGTTTTGCGATTTCAATTTCGCCTTCACGCGTTAAGAGTTCAACCGAACCCATTTCACGCATGTACATACGAACAGGATCTGTCGTACGACCAAAATCTGAATCCACTGTTTGCAGCGCAGCTTCGGCAGCGGCTTCAGCATCATCATCATTAGCAACTGTTGCTACGTTATCTGACAGTAGTAATGACTCTGCATCAGGTGCATGGTCATAAACTGCAATTCCCATATCATTGAAGGTACCGATAATGCCTTCAATCGCTTCAGGTTCAACAATATTTTCTGGCAGATGGTCGTTGATTTCAGCATGCGTCAAAAAGCCACGCTCTTTACCCAACTTGATTAAGGTTTTTAGCTTTTGACGACGACGTTCTAATTCCTCTTCCGTCGCTTCCGAATCAGAAGAAAACGCATCTTTTAAGAATTGTTTTTCTTTCGCTTTACGATCGCGAGCTTTCGCTTTATCAGCCGCTTTTAACTCAGCACGTTCAACTGCATTCAATGCTGCGACTTCTTCATTTTCTGGCTGAAAATCGCGTGGCTTACGACCACGACGACCAGGAACTTTCACACCCGGCAGAATATAACCAGAGGTATCAATTTCAGCCAATGCTGCTGCATCAGTCGTTTGTTTCACCGACATCAATTTATGATCGCTAGTAGCAGCCGGTGTCACAACTGCAGGAGCAGCTGTTTTCTTGGCCACTGGAGCAGCAGTCTTGGTTACTGCAGCTTTTGTAGCAACGACTTTAGGTGCTGCTGGTTTACTTGTTGTCACTGAGGCTTTCGTTACGGGTGCTTTATTCGGTGCACTCACGGCCTTGACAGCTTTTTTGGGCGCGGCTTTTGGCGCTACCTTGGTAGCACTAACAGCCTTGACTGGCTTTTTCGGTGCGGCCTTAGCAGCTGCACTGGTCTTAGCGACCACTTTAGCGGGTGATTTATTTGCAGTTTTACTGACTGACTTGGTTGCTACTGCCTGTTTAGGCTTAGCAGCAGTTTTCGTCGATACAGCTTTAGTGGCTGCTTTAGGAGCTGCCTTCGTTGCTACTTTAGTTGCAACTTTTGCAGCTACTTTTACCGGCTTTACGGTTTTACGCGCAGGCGCTGTTTTAGCTGCCTTTGCTTTGCTAGGGGAAGTTTTCACAGTTTTTTTGGTTGCGTTCGCCATGGGTCCATCCAACAAATGGGTTTGCCAATGCTGCAAAGGAAACTGGAGAGTGAGCCGGGGCTGATTATTATCAGCAGTCGGGCAGTCCGGTAATTTTACCGGGTCGTTCTGCCATGATTTTTTGGCTTGTCAGTCCAGCAGGATTAAATTAAAAAAGCTTTACAACGTTGATAGAAAAGCCTTCTATTGTAGCACAGTGAAGCAGCATTTCTCCCTGCTATCACTCTCAAAAATCCTTACTTCATTGCGCAGTGTCGAGATCTACCGCTAATCTCAATTGCTCCAACTCGATGTTAATTTCTCGATAACGTACTTTCGCTTGCTCGGCCTCAAGTCCAGTGGCGATCAAGCGTTCTTGCTCTGCCTTTAGGGTTTTGATACTCGTCTTACGTAAAGCACCAAACAACTCTTTACGTGCAAGCTCAAGTTCAGATTCGGATTCGGCAGCAATTTCTGCAATTAATTCATCAAATTCGCCAGACTTTTCCTGTAACACTTGAGCGAGTACCGCAAATTGCAATGTTCCTGGTAATTCGTCACAGGCAGCAAGCAATTGTCCTAACATCTCCCCGCCATCGGTACCCGCACTCAACAGCATCTTGACTGCTGCTGCATCCAATTCTCTAACCAAGATGGGGTGCGAAAGTAGTAATCGCAAGACCTGACGTTCTAATTCAACCGGCGCTTTTCTTTTAATCGCCTGCGCAACCTTTCGACCCCGCGGTGTCGCTTGTTGCATCTCAAACAAACTAACAATTTCTTCTACAGTGCTTTCGGCAGTTTGTGCCAACTGCCTAATTAGCTGTAAGCGTAATGCTGAGGCTGGCATGGTTTGCAGCAAGGGCTTGGCATCAAATAAAACGCGCGCGCGACCTTCCGCAGTTTGTAAATCATTCCCTACACTCACTTCATTCAAAAAAAACTGCGACAAAGGCATGGCATCTTGCACCATCGTTTCAAATGCCTCTGTACCAAATTCTCTGATATAGCTATCTGGATCGTGCTCGGAAGGTAAGAATAAAAACTTCAAACTCTTATTATCAGAAGCGTGCGGTAAACAAGCTTCAAATGCACGTCTTGCTGCGCGACGTCCTGCTGCATCACCATCAAAACTAAAAATTACATTCTCAGTCTGACGTAATAATTTTTGTACATGCACTGGTGTACAAGCTGTTCCTAAAGTTGCTACTGCTTGAGCAAAACCAAACTGCGCAAGCGCCACCACATCCATATAGCCCTCAGTAACTAAGACATAGCCTTTATCTCGTATCGCTTGTCTGGCTTCAAATAATCCGTATAACTCACTACCTTTTTGAAAGAGTGGCGTCTCAGGTGAATTCAGATATTTAGGTTCACCTTTATCCATCACACGACCACCAAAACCAATCACTTGACCTTTGGTATTTCGAATTGGGAACATGATGCGATCACGAAAACGATCGTAACGTTTTCTACCACCGCTCTCTTCTTCACTACGATCGATCACCAATCCTGCTTCAACTAATTCATTCGCTTCGTAATCAGGAAATAGTGTTTTTAAACTATCCCAACCATCTGGTGCATAGCCTAACCAAAATTTTCCAGCTACTTCGCCAGACAGACCTCGCCCTTTTAGATAATCAATTGCACGCGCGGCTGACCGTAATTCACGTCGATAAAAATCTGAAGCTTTGGTCATGACTTCTGAGAGCGCTAAGGTGCGAGATTGTTGTTCCGCTCGCTGTGCAGGGAGCAATTTGTCTTCTTGCTCTGGCACGGTCATGCCTACACTTTGCGCTAAATCTTTTACTGCATCGACAAAGCCTACCCCAGCATACTCAATCAAAAACCCAATCGCAGTGCCATGTGCTCCACAACCAAAGCAGTGATAAAACTGTTTAGTAGGACTGACTGTAAAACTAGGCGATTTTTCGTTATGAAAAGGGCACAAGCCACCAAAATTTGCGCCACCTTTTTTTAACTGAACGTAGCGTCCCACCACGTCGACAATATCGACACGATTAAGTAAATCTTGGATAAAGCTTTGTGGGATCACTTTAGCGCCTGATGCACAAAATCAGGACTTCACCAAAGCCGCTTTCACGATTGCGGAAACAGCCGTCATGTCCGCGCGACCTGCAAGTTTTGGCTTCAAAATTGCCATCACCTTACCCATGTCTTGCGGACCAGCAGCACCTGATGCCGCTACCGCAGCTTGCACTTCTGCTTGTACTTCAGCTTCGGATAAAGCAGCTGGCATGTAAGTCGACAAAATTACCAACTCACTTTTTTCTATATCTGCTAAATCCTGACGACCGCCAGCCTCAAATTGGGTAATGGAGTCTTTGCGCTGCTTAATCATTTTTTCAATAATGCTTAAGACCTGCTCATCATTGACTTCAATCCGTTCATCCACTTCTTTCTGCTTAATTGCAGAAGTCAGCAAACGTATCGTTGCCAGACGCGCAGCTTCTTTAGCGCGCATGGCATTTTTCATATCTTCTGTGATTTTTTCTTTGAGACTCATCGTTACCTCTCAATTAATTATTGACCTGTAAAAAACACCAAAACCCGCTGCGGACAACAACCGGAGCGGGTTTGCATGGCTTGTACCTCACCAGTGGTGAGGCGGCGAATCAGTAGAGCTTTTTCGGCAATTGCTGGCTGCGGATGCGCTTGTAATGGCGCTTTACTGCAGCAGCAAGCTTACGTTTACGTTCAGCAGTAGGCTTTTCGTAAAATTCACGCGCACGTAAATCAGTCAATAGACCGGTTTTTTCAATTGTGCGCTTGAAGCGACGCATAGCGACTTCGAACGGCTCGTTTTCTTTAAGGCGGATAGTAGTCATGTAGTAAAAACGTTATTACGCAACATATTTTGCGAAGCCGCAAATTATAGCAGCCGTAGCGATCAAATGAAAGCCTTCTGAGTGAAACAAATTTAACCACTATTTCATATCAAATTGCTAATCCCGCAGCAGCTCCAGAAGCCCAAGCCCACTGAAAATTGTAGCCACCTAGCCAACCGGTCACATCAACCGACTCGCCAATGAAGTAAAGTCCCGGCACTTTGTTTGTCATCATGCTTTGTTGCGACAATTCACGTGTATCCACCCCGCCCAAGGTCACTTCCGCCTTGCGATAGCCTTCCGAGCCATTTGGAGAAATCTGCCATTGATTGATTGAAGCACCTAATCGGCGCAACTGTTGATCCGGCATATCAGCTAATCGCGCATCCGGTTTAAAAGCGTGGACTTGCAACCAACCTTCTATGAGTCGTACTGGTAACCATTGCGACAAATGATTCGCCAGATTTTTTTTCACTTGATGCTTGGCTGCCAATAGTTCTTGCGTCACATCCAAGCTCGGTAATAAATTGAGCGTTAGTGCAGCACTATCTTTCCAATAACTAGAAATCTGCAAGACTGCAGGACCAGACAAACCTCGGTGCGTAAACAATAAATCTTCACGAAACTGGCCACCTGTTTTTTTATCACCAGTCGCTACATCAACTTCCAATGAAATACCTGCTAAAGGAATAAAACTTTGCCAATCTGCTTCACTAAAAGTTAGCGGCACTAACGCAGGTCTAGGCTCTATAAGTTTTATATCAAATTGTTTAGCGATGCGAAATGCAAAATCAGTAGCACCTATCTTAGGGATAGATAAACCACCCGTTGCAATCACCACTTGTTGTGCAATGATCTCACCTGAATCGGTAGCAATATGAAAGGCTTCACCTTGTTTACCTACCTTGCGTACAGCGGTCGGCATACGCCAACTCACCATACCCACTTCACACTCCGCTTTCAGCATTTGAATAATGTCTTCTGCAGAACGATCGCAAAATAATTGTCCTTTATGCTTTTCATGAAAAGGAATTGCGTAACGTTTAATGAGATCAATAAAATCTTTAGGCGTATAACGTGACAAAGCACTTTTACAAAAATGCGGATTTTGCGAAAGGAAATTTTGCGGCGTCGTATCGATGTTAGTGAAATTACAGCGTCCACCACCAGAAATACGAATCTTCTCTGCTAATTTTTCTGCATGATCAATTAAGACCACACGCTTACCGCGTTGCCCAGCAACTGCAGCACACATCATGCCGGCCGCACCTGCACCAATCACTGCCACATCAAATGCTTGCGTCATATTTTCAATTGCCTAGCGATCTGCTTACACTGTGCAACTTGCTCTCTAATTGCAAACGGAATCAACTCTTCATTCAACAAGGCTTGCTTAATCCATGCTGCAGTAGTGGCAGCATCATTAGCAGGTAAATCTGGAAAATGATCCACTGGTTCTTGACGCTCTACCAGCGTTGAACGTTGATGTGCATGAAACCACTCAATCGCATTCGCACGTTTTGCATTCGCAACCGTTTCACCTTCTGTGCCTCGCATCAAAAAGACATCACCTTGTTCTGGATTAGCAGCAGTAGAAAAATAATCACACAGCAAAGTAAAGTATTCAGGATGGGTATAAGAGACTAAACGTAATGCCTTGCCAGCAAAGGGCTGCATAATTTTTACCAACATATGGGTGGAATTACGCAAACCCAGTACTCGCCTTACTTGTAACAACTGATAAAGCTCTGGCGCCAAGTTTTGTATCGCTATGAAAGCGGGTTGTTGCTGTGTGAATTTTTCTGCAACGGCATGTGCATCAATACACTCTTGCACATCCATCAGAGAAAAAATTTCTGCTGTTGTGACGCGACCCGGATCATCCGTCATACCATGCACTAACACCGGCACACCTTCACGCGCTAATAAACAAGCCAATAAGGGTGTGAGATTCGGTAGTTGTCTAGCACCGTTATAACTAGGAATTACAACAGGCGCATAAGACCCTTCTGGTGCAACTAGCGGTGTAAATGAAGCTTCAGCAGCATGCAAAAATCCTGCTAATTCTTGCACTGACTCGCCCTTAATGCGCATCGCAATTAAAAATGCGCCTAACTCGATCTCCGACATCTGGCTATTTAACATTGCAGCATAAATCGCTTGCGCATCTTCGCGCGATAAATCACGCGCTCCTTTTTTACCGCGACCAATTTCGCGTATAAAAGGCGCTGCATGAAAGCGTGTTTGATCTTGTGAATATTGTTTCATCTTGCAAGCTTACACTGAAGTGCAAGACATCAATAAAATTATCCAGTCTAGCTTACATTACAATACGTCTTTCATTTATAGAAACGTCTTTCTTCCACTGCTCACCCCATGATTGTTCTAGGCATTGAATCCTCTTGCGATGAAACCGGCTTAGCTTTGTATGACACAGAGCAGGGTCTGCGTGCACATGCGCTGTATTCACAAGTCACTATGCATGAAGAATATGGCGGTGTCGTTCCTGAATTAGCTTCACGTGATCATATTCGTCGCACTATTCCCTTACTCGAGCAAGTACTGCAGTCTAGCCAATTAGACATGGCTGCTATAGATGCGATTGCTTATACACAGGGCCCAGGTCTTGCAGGTGCGTTGTTAGTCGGCGCATCAGTGGCATGCGGTCTAGGACTCGCACTTGATAAACCAGTGATAGGCGTACATCATTTAGAAGGGCATCTACTCTCTCCTCTACTCGCCTCGCATCCTCCTGCATTTCCTTTCATTGCTTTGCTGGTTTCAGGCGGACACACACAATTAATGCGGGTGGATGGTGTCGGTGCCTACACCTTATTAGGTGAAACTTTAGATGATGCAGCAGGTGAAGCATTTGATAAATCAGCGAAATTGCTCGGCTTAGGTTATCCCGGTGGACCTGCAATTTCTCGTATCGCTGAAACAGGCGATCCGAATGTCTATCAATTACCGCGCCCTATGCTGCATGCAAAAAATCTGGATTTTAGTTTTTCTGGATTAAAAACTGCAGTACTCACACTGGTTAAAAATCATCCTCATCCACTGACAGCAGAAGATAAAGCGAATATTGCACGCGCTTTTGTGGATGCCATGGTTGAGGTGTTAGTTGCTAAATCGCTCGCCGCTTTACAACGAAATAATTTACAACGATTAGTAGTAGCAGGAGGTGTAGGTGCTAACACACAGTTGCGCAACATGCTGAATGCAGCCGCGAAGAAAAAACGTTTTGAAGTTTTTTATCCTGAATTGGAATTTTGTACAGACAATGGCGCCATGATTGCTTTTGCTGGCGCACTACGTTTGCAGCGCTCGCCACAAGCAGCGAGTAAAGATTATCGCTTTAATGTAAAGCCGCGCTGGCCATTAGATCAAATCGACTAAGCTCGCTAACTTCAACACGACTTAATCAGTTTTCTTACTACCTAAGCGACTCTCTTTACCGCTTAATAAATTAGCTATATTTTTATGATGACGGTAAATTAGTAAACCACTCATGATCAAGACTGCGAATAGCTTGATATCAGCACCAAATAACAAACCATAATAAAACGGCGCAAAGACAGCAGAGACCAAAGCGGCAAGTGAAGAATAACGAAATGCATACGCAATCACCATCCAAGTCACTAGCGTTGCCAATCCCAAAATTGGATTTAAGCCTAACAACACACCCAGTGCGGTAGCAACGCCTTTGCCACCAGCAAAGCGTAAAAACACTGGCCACAAATGTCCAAGAAAAACAGCAAGTGCAATGAGTGCAATTCCTGTCTCACCTAAAGCAAATTGTTCATCCAATCGCAGCGCTAACCACACAGCAAGCCAACCCTTAGCGCAATCACCTATTAGCGTTAAAACCGCAGCAAGCTTATTACCGCTTCTGAGTACATTCGTTGCACCAGGATTTTTAGAGCCATAGGTGCGTGGATCAGCAAGGCGAAATACTTTACTCACCAATACAGCAAACGAAATTGAACCCAGTAAGTAAGCAAGGACAATAGCGATTGTGATGTTCATAACTGTGAGATCTCAAATTGATTAGTGAAGTAATTGGTGAAGCATTATGCACTAGCTGATTATGCTCACTAAATTACATAATCAGCTTAAAGTGAAACACATCAACCTCTAGGATGATGTTCTGCATGAATTTTCTTTAAACGTTCACGAGCTACATGCGTGTAAATCTGCGTGGTTGAAATATCTGCATGACCTAATAATAACTGCACCACACGCAAATCAGCACCATGATTTAATAAATGCGTAGCAAAAGCATGGCGCAAAGTATGGGGAGAAAGTGGCGCATTAATTTCAGCACGCAATGCATATTTTTTAATGATTTGCCAAAACATTTGCCGTGTCATAGGACCGCCTAGTGCTGTGACAAATAAAGCATCATGTATTTTTCCATTTAAGATAAGTACACGGGCTTCTTTTAAATAGCGCTCTATCCAAACACGTGCTTCTTCACCAAAGGGCACCAAGCGGGTTTTATCACCCTTACCTGTCACGCGCAACACACCTTCATTCATTCCTACTTCAACTGACTTTAACAACACTAATTCTGAAACACGTAAACCACTGGCATACATGAGCTCTAACATCGTACGATCACGTAAACCTAAAGGCGTGTGAATATCTGGCGCAGCAAGTAAAGCTTCTACGTTTTGTTCAGACAAAGTTTTAGGAAAACGTGCAGGCTGACGAGCCGACTTCAAACGTACACATGGATCAGTTTGGATACGATTGGTTCTGAGTGCAAATTGATAAAATCTTCTCAGCACTGCTAAACGACGATTAGAAGACGTCGCTTTACTATGTTCATGCTTGAAAGCGAAATAAGCGTGAATATCTGCTTCTACTGTTTCTAATAAATTTTTAGCACGATCACGCTGTAACCACTCAGCAAACAATAACAGATCGCGCTTATACGCTTCTAAGGTATTTTTTGATAAGCCATCTTCTAACCACAGCACATCACTAAATTCATCAATGATGATCTGCCCCGGTTTCTCAGATAACTCACCCTCCGTTGAATTTTTTTTATGCCGTGTCATCAACGACTAAAAACTAAATTCGGTAGCCACAATGAGATTTGCGGCACATAAGTTATCAGCAATAAAAAGACCAGCATAGTAAGCAACCAAGGCAGAACTGCTACCGTTAGTTCTGTAATGCCCATCTTGGTAATACTGGAAGCGACATATAAATTTAAACCTACCGGTGGATGACACATACCTATCTCCATGTTCACCACCATGATGATGCCGAAATGAACAGGATCCACACCCAACGCAATCGCAACTGGAAACAAGATAGGCGCCATGATGAGCACAATAGAAGAAGGCTCCATCACATTTCCTGCTAACAGCAACAGCAAATTCACTACCAATAAAAAGCTCACCAAACCAAAACCTTTATCCATGATCCAACCTGCCATGGCTTGAGGTATACCTTCACTGGTCATCAAAAAAGAAAACAAGACAGCATTGGTAATTATGTAGAGCAGCATGGCTGACATCGCCGCTGAACTTAGCAAGACTTTAGGTACTTGGTTTAAATTTAAATCTTTGTATACAAACACAGCGATGATAAAAGCATAAACAGCAGCCATTGCTGCCGCTTCAGTGGGCGTGAAGATGCCTGAATAAATACCACCCATCACAATCACGATTAGTAACAAGCCCCATGCGCTGCGTCTAAATGCCAACCAACGCTCAGTCCAACTCGCTTTATCCATACGTGGATAATTATGTTTACGAGCGAGTATCCACGTGGTCAATCCAAGCAAGGTAGCCAACATCAAACCTGGAATAACACCTGCCATAAATAACTTACCAACCGATGTATTAGTCGAGACCGAATACATCACCATCACAATTGATGGCGGAATCAAAATACCTAAAGCACCTGAAGTGGTAATCACACCAGCACCAAAAGATTTTGGGTAACCTTGCTTGACCATCGCAGGCAAAATAATAGAACCGATCGCAACCACTGTTGCAGGCGAAGAACCAGACACAGCAGCAAACAACGCACAAGCCAACACACCGGCCAAAGCAAGTCCACCATGCCAATGTCCCACCATAGAAGTCGCAAACTGAATCATGCGACGCGCCACACCGCCATGCGTTAAGAAATTACCTGCCAAAATAAAAAACGGGATCGCCATGATCTCGAATTTTTCTATACCAGTAAAAAGTTTGAGTGCGACTGCTTCTACTGGTACATCCGTCATCGTAAAAAGAAAACTTAATACCGTAAGACCCAAAGCAATCGAGATGGGCATACCCGTTAACATGAGCACAATCAGCAAAGCAAAAATAAACAATGCACTCATGAGCGCACCTCTGTATTACCAACAGGTTCTTGCTCTAAGCCTTCAACATGCGTGTGATCATGCACTGGCAATTCACCACTACGCAGAAAATGATAAGCAACTTGTAAAAAACGAAAACACATCAATCCTGAACCTACAGGAATCGCTAGATATACAATCCAAATCGGTATCTCCAATACTTCTGATGTGCTTGATGTGCTACTTAATTCATAAACAAAGTTTGCACCTAAGGTCGCAATAACGCCGGTGAAACTAGCACCAGCTAATAAGCCAAATAAGATAAATTTATTTTTCCATGGTGAGGACAAGCGATTCACCAACACATCGACACCTACATGTATGCCTGTACGCACACCATAAGCAGCACCGAATTTTGCCATCCACACAAACAAATAAATGGTTAGCTCTTGTGCCCAACTCGTATTTAAACGGAGCAAACTATCTTGAATAAAGGGAATGGGAAAGCCAGAAGCATAGCGATGCAATACGGCGAGAAAAATAATCAGCGTGGCCAAGCCCATTAAACTGGCAATGAACCACTCTTCTAAATGATTAAGAAATTTCATGCGTTTTTTAGTGCGTTGCTTTATTTACAGCAGCGATTAATTCTTTACCTATACGATCTTCCATCGTTTTTTGCACTGGTAATAAGGCTGCCTGCCATGCTGCTTTTTCTTTTTCATTAGGCACATAGACTGTTGTCGTACCCGCTTTTTTAACAGCTTCTAAAGCTTTATCATTTTCTTGTTGCGCAATCGTGTTGGCATATTTACTCGCCTCACGCATTGCACTATCTAATTGAGTACGCACATCAGCTGGCAGCTTATCCCAGAATTTTTTATTCACAATCACTGCGTAACCAATGTAACCATGATTAGTCACTGTCAGATGTTTTTGCACTTCATGCATTTTTTGTGTGTAAAGATTCGAAGGTGGATTCTCAGCACCATCGACCACACCAGTTTGCAGTGCCTGATACACCTCTGAAAATGCCATCACTTGTGGATTAGCTCCCAACACACGCATTTGTTCGTCTAATACTTTGGAAGCTTGAATACGCATTTTCAAACCCTTCATATCAGCTGGCGCATGAATAGGACGATTGGATGACATCATTTTGAAACCGTTATCCCAATATGCCAATCCTAAAATACCCTTGGCATCTAATTTATTCAGTAGTTCGCGACCAATGGGACCCTCTGTGATTTTGGCTAAGGCTTTTTTGTCTGCAAAGATAAAAGGTAAATCAAAGAGTTCAAACTCTTTCACACCCAATGGACCAAATTTTGCGAGTGATGGTGCCAACATTTGTACAGCACCTAGTTGCAACGCTTCTAATTCTTCTTTGTCTTTATACAGCGTGCTGTTGGGATAAATCTCAATTTTCACTTTGCCTTTAGTCGCTGCTTCCGCTAACTCTTTAAATTTTTCAGCAGCTTTTCCCTTAGGCGTATCTTTCGCCACCACATGACTAAACTTAATGATGATGGGAGCATCAGCAAACGATACACCAGCTGCCATTACAGACCAAGCTGCAACTAACCATACTAAATAAGACTTCATGAAATTCTCCAACAGAGAGATAGCAAAAGATTATGTTTTCTTGTCACGCCAAGCATTGTGTCTGGTTGCGACTTAACTGACAACCTATCAAATCGATTTATTCATTTATGTTTTTTGCAGCACAACGATGACCGAGATAGTAGATCAATAAACGTTCAGGTAACATGCAGGACTGCAAATCAACCAAAATGAATTTTCTCACCATACTCATCCCCGATTTCACACTGATACTCATCGGTTTGGCATTGGTGCGCACCACAAATTGGGGACCTGCTTTTTGGAGCGGTCTAGAAAAACTAGTCTATTACCTGCTTTTCCCCGCTCTTTTATTTGTTTCCACTGCCCGTACACCACTCGATTTTCACGCCACCGGCAAGCTATTACAAGTCGCTTTGTTCGCTGTACTGTGCGGCATTTTATTAGGTTGGTTAGCCAAACCTTTATTTCGACCCGCACCTATGATTTTTGAATCAGGTGTGCAAACAGCGTTTCGCTTTAACTCTTACATAGCACTTGCGGTCGCATTTCGACTAGCAGGCGAACAAGGCACCACTTTGATGGCACTTATCATTGGTTTTGCTGTGCCTGTTTGTAATGCTGCTGCAGTGCATGCACTCGCTTCTCAAAACAAAGGCAGACTCTGGCAAGAGATGCTGCAAAATCCGCTACTACTTGCAACAGCTGGTGGCACATTATTCAATCTCTGTGGTGGCAGCTTACCGGAAGTGGTCATCCTCACTTTGACTCGTATGGGCAGTGCATCGATTGCGCTTGGTTTGATTATGGTCGGAGCTGGTTTGCGCTTCACTGGTTTATCCGAGGCGCGCGGCATTAGTGCTTATTTTGTATGCATCAAACTAATTGCATTGCCCGCAATTGCATTGAGTTGTGGTCGTTGGATGGAACTACCACCTTTGCAATTACAAATTGCTGTGATGTTTTCAGCGCTACCCACAGCTTCAAGTGCTTATGTACTTGCAACGCGCATGAATGGAAATGGTTCCCTCGTTGCTTTTCTTATTTCAGTTGGCACCTTACTGTCAATTATCACGCTACCGTTTTGGTTAGGCGTAGTTGGTTAACTAATTAGCTAACTCATCAGATAAACCTTGTTGCGCTAAAGCCCACATCACATGTTCTTGCACCAACGCAGAAGGATGCTGCAAACGTGATTGCAAAGCCAACACAATCTCACTCACCTCATTAGTACTCGTATCGCTATGACGCAAGGCATTGCCCAAAGCAATGGCAATATTTCTTAACCATCTCTCATGGCCTATTCGACGAATCGCACTGCCTTCACATTTCGTATTAAATTCTTCTTCAGTCCAAGCAAATAAATCGATTAACTTACTTTGATCAAAAGCATTGCGCACATCAAAATCAGGAATCACTGCTTTTTGCGCAAATTTATTCCACGGGCACACCAACTGACAATCATCGCAACCCAAAATACGGTTACCCATTAAGGGTCGTAACTCAATCGGAATCGATGTTTTATGTTCTATCGTAAGATAAGAAATACAACGTCGTGCATCTAACTTATAAGGCGCAACGATCGCTTGCGTAGGACACACTGTGATACATGCTTCACAACTTCCACAATATGCCTCTGTGGGTGCATCAACAGGTAAAGGCAAATCGGTATAGATCTCACCTAAAAAAAATAGTGAGCCTGCTTCACGATGTAACAGCAAAGTATGTTTACCACGCCAACCTAAGCCTGATTGCTGCGCGAAAGCTACTTCCATCACCGGCGCTGAATCTGTAAAGACACGATAAGCATGAGAACTTCCATGCTGGGTAATTTTGTCAGCTAGTTGCTGCAATCGTTGACGCAAGACTTTATGATAATCACGACCGCGAGCATAAACAGAAATCACTGCTTGACTAGGTTGATCTAGACGCTGTTCTTCTTTTTCCCGCCAATCTGGTGTGCTGGACAGCGGCAGATAATTCATACGCACACTAATTACACGTACCGTCCCTGGCACGAGTTCTGATGGACGGGCACGCTTCATTCCATGCTCTGCCATATAATCCATTTGTCCATGAAAGCCTGCATCTAGCCATGCTTGCAAACCTTCTTCTGTATGATTTAACTGCGCTGATGTAATGCGACAGTCAGCAAAGCCCAACTCTGCACTCCAGCGGTGTATGCAAGCAGTCAGTTCACTGAAATCCTGTGGCAGTGAGTTGGAGTTGGCTGAAGAAGATGAAGTAGACACAAAGAGTGAAAAGATTAGGCAAACTAACTAAGTTAATAAACAAAAACACTAACAAACCGCATTTTACGCAATGCCATCATTCACTGCCTTACTTGCTGATGAAGCTGCTACCTTAGCCTTAGGGCAGGCTTTAGCACGCATACTGCAACCAGGCTTGGTTATTCATCTACATGGGGAACTCGGCGCAGGCAAAACCTGTCTGACTCGAGCCTTATTGCATGCTGCAGGTTATAGCGGTCGAGTAAAAAGTCCCACTTACACCCTCATGGAGCCTTATACCATCTCACTAAAAGGGCAATCGATAGCGTTACTGCATTTCGATCTCTACCGTATGGGTGATCCTAATGAATTCATTGAAGTCGGATTTCGCGATCAACTCGATGGCAGCGCGATTTGCGTCATAGAATGGCCGGAGCAAGCTGGAGATTTACTGCCCGCACCCGATCTTGATCTCTTCCTCACTGTTACAGGACATAGCCGTGAGGTAGAATTACTTGCGAAATCAGAACAAGGCACGGCATGTCTGCATCAACTCCAGTTCAATCCACATCACTAAAGCAAAGAGCGCGCCGCACTTTCTTGCAAGCAGGCGCAACGCTCTTGGTTTCATTGCTCACGCATGGTGTGGCACGTTCTGCGCAATTCATCGCTGTGCGCGTCTGGCCTGCCCCCGATTACACTCGCATCACATTAGAAAATGACAGCAAGCTTAAAGCTACGCATTTTTTGATTAAAGATCCTCATCGCTTAGTAGTGGACATTGAAGGAGTAGATCTGGATCTGCAATTAAAAAGTCTAATCGCAAAAATCGACAGCAATGATCCTTATATTGCACAAGTTCGTATTGCGCAAAACCGACCTGGCGTCGTGCGTTTAGTGTTTGACTTGAAAGATGAGATTCATCCCCAAGTCTTTACTTTAGAGCCAGTGGGTGAATATCAACATCGTTTGATTTTTGATCTCTATCCAGCTAACGCTCGCGATCCCATTGCAGAACTACTGCAAAAGAAAATCACACCCGCACCATCCGAAGAAAAAAAGAAACCGAATTCAGAAAATAAAGTCGCTCGCGAGGAAGAAGCACCAACTAATTTTAATCGCATGGTGACGATTGCAATTGATCCTGGACACGGCGGAGAAGATCCAGGTGCAGTCGGTAATGGAGGCAGCTATGAAAAAAATGTCGTGCTCTCCATTGCACGACGACTGAAAGCAAAGTTAGAGCAAATCCCGAATGTGCGTGTAATGTTAACGCGTGATGGTGATTATTTTGTACCACTACAAGTGCGTGTACAAAAAGCGAGAAAGGTACAAGCTGATTTATTCGTATCAATTCATGCTGATGCATTTGTAGAACCAACTGCACGTGGCTCTTCTGTTTTTGCGCTATCAGAAAAAGGGGCTAGCTCAACAGCAGCAAGATGGTTGGCGAATAAAGAAAATGCAGCTGATTTAATTGGCGGCATTAATATCAAAACAAAAAACCAACATCTTGCTAGTGTATTGCTGGATCTCTCCACGACTGCACAAATCAATGACAGCTTAAAACTCGCTAAGTCAGTGTTATTTGAAATTGGAAATATCAACAAACTTCATAAAGCGCAAGTTGAACAAGCAGGCTTTGCTGTATTGAAAGCGCCAGATATTCCTAGTATTTTGGTGGAGACTGCATTTATCTCCAATCCTGAAGAAGAAGCCAAGCTAACAGACAATGTCTATCAAGATCAAATGGCAGAAGCGTTGTCGAATGGTATACGTAAGTATCTCGTTAAAAACCCTACGCTAGCTCACCGTAAACTGACTTAATCTAAATCATACGTACGATTACGCTGCGCTAATCGTACCTACGGTTCGTTAATTCGTGTTGGAGGTAGGTACGATTAGCGCAGCGTAATCGTACGAATTTTTAAAATCACGATTATTTTTATTTTTGCCCACGTGCTTTTTTCACTATCCGCCACAATGCGGCTAATGCTACCGGCCCAGCTGCTGCCGCAAAACCAATCAAGACAATGGTATTTAAATGATCGCGAATGATTGGAATGCCACCAAAGTAATACCCTAGCGTGATCAAACCCACAACCCAAAGCACAGCACCACTCACATTAAATAACTGAAACTGTACCCAGCCCATTTGCGATACACCTGCAACAAACGGAGCAAATGTTCTCACCACCGGTAACCAACGTGCAAGCACAATAGTTTTACCGCCATGCATTTCAAAGAATGTATGTGTTTTTTGAAGAGCAGCACGATCTAACCATCGATAATTATGGGTAAATGCTTTATTCCCAATCGCACGACCTATCATGTAATTAACTGTATTACCACTCACTGCTGCAAGTATCAGTAAAGAACAAAGTAAAACACTATTCATAGCGCCAGTCGCGCAAAAAGCGCCGGCTATAAAAAGCAAAGAATCTCCAGGTAAAAAAGGGAAAATAACCAAGCCTGTTTCAGCAAAGATAATGGCAAATAAAATTGCATACACTAATGAGCCATAGATAGGCAGCATCTGTTCGAGCATTTTGTCGACGTGCAGTAGCATACTAAGAAAATCGGTAATTGCCATAAACTTGAAATCAGTGAGTTAAGAATCTATCAGGCGCTGCACGAGCTGGCGCGGCCGAGACGAATCATACACTGTCATACTAAGACTGCGAACCTGAATCGTTGCGTATTAAAGAGTATGAACCGAAAGGTATAATCACATGATGACATCCAATTCAGCCATTCCCCGTGATATTCGCCCTTTGCCGGATCAGCTCATCTCGCAAATAGCAGCAGGTGAAGTGATTGAACGTCCGTCTGCGGTAGTAAAAGAATGCCTAGAAAATGCTTTGGATGCAGGATCAACTGTTATTAGCATCAAACTTGAACAAGGCGGCGTAAAACGAATCGCCATTATCGATAATGGTAGAGGCATTCCACCGGATCAAATGCGTCTTGCACTGGCACGTCATGCCACTTCAAAAATCGCCTCGCTCTCTGATCTTGAAAATGTACTCACCTTAGGCTTTCGCGGCGAAGCCTTGGCATCGATTGCGTCCGTAGCACAACTCACCTTAACTTCACGCACCGCGAGTGAACCGCACGCATGGCAATTAAGTGGTAATGCTGAAGCGAAGCCCGAACCGGCTGCTGGATCGCAAGGCACGACGGTGGATGTAGAAGAGCTGTATTTCAACACGCCTGCACGTCGTAAATTTTTAAAATCTGAACAAACTGAATATGGTCATTGTTTAGAAATCGTACGCCGCATTGCTTTAGCGCGTCCAGATGTCAGCTTTTCTGTGACTCACAATGGCAAGACAGTCGAACACTGGAAAGAATCAACCCATGAGAAACGGTGTGCTCAAATACTTGGTGAAGAATTTGCACAAGCACGTTTATTCATAGAAGAAAATGCTGGCCCTATTCAGATTATGGGTTATGCAGGTTTACCGACTGCTGCTAGAGGACGCGCTGATTCTCAATATTTTTATATAAATGGCCGCTTTGTACGCGACAAATTACTCACCCATGCTGTAAGAGCCGCTTATCAAGATGTGTTGCATGGTGATCGTTATCCTAGTTATGTATTGCACTTAAATTGTGACCCAGCTTTAGTGGATGTGAATGTCCATCCTTCAAAAACCGAAGTGAGGTTTCGTGACAGCCGCGGTATACATCAATTTGTTTTTCATGCAGTGCATCGCGCACTAGCGCAAACTGCACCTAATGCGCAGAGCAATGTTCCGCCGCCTATGCCTGCTTCCAGTGGTGCTCTGCCTTGGATACGTGGCGCACAGCAAGCTAGCTTTGGTATGGCACAAAACACTGCAAGGTACGGTGAGTTTTTTTCACAGTCAATCAATGAGCCATCCACATCTTTATTGCAATCGAATGCTGCGCTGTCACCATCGATTGCCAACAGCCATCAAGAGAGCTATCCACTTGGCTATGCATTAGCGCAATTACATGGTGTATTTATCATCGCGCAAAATCAACAAGGCTTAGTTTTAGTCGACATGCATGCAGCGCATGAAAGAATTTTGTATGAACAATTCAAACAAGACTTAGAACTCAATGCAGTGCAATTACAACCCTTACTGATTCCCGTTACTTTTAATGCTGATCCTATCGAGGTTGGTGCGGCTCAAGAAAATCAGACAATACTGACAGCACTTGGTTTTGATATTGCAGCACTATCACCCACTACCTTAGCGGTGCGTGCCATTCCAGCTTTATTAAAAAATAGTGATGCACAAGCCTTAGCACGCGATGTCTTACGTGATATTCAAGAATTCGGTGGGTCGCATGTGCTTACTGAACGTCGTAATGAATTACTAGGCACCATGGCTTGCCACACTGCAGTAAGAGCAAATCGAAATTTAACCATCATGGAAATGAATGCATTACTGCGCCAGATGGAAGAAACCGAACGCGCTGATCAATGTAATCATGGACGTCCCACATGGATACAACTTGCTCTTTCTGATCTCGATAAACTTTTTTTACGCGGGCAATAACTATGCAGCACCCGCCTTTACCGCAATTTATTCATGCACCGATCTTAGTGCTTGTCACAGCGATGCTGATGATGCAGCCGCTCTCTACCGATCTTTATCTTGCATCACTGCCTAGCCTTACCGAAGTTTTTCAAGTTCCCGTATCAACTATTCAATTAACCTTATCTTTATTTGTGATTGGCTTCGGACTGGCGCAATTAATTGTGGGGCCTTTATCCGATCGTTATGGAAGACGCCCCGTTTTATTATCTGGCCTTGCTCTGTATTTATTCGCTAGTATTTTATCCGCCTTAGCTAACACAATAGATTTACTCATTACTGCACGTTTTATTCAAGCATTAGGATGTTGTGCTGCAGTGACGATTGCACGTGCGATTGTGCGCGATGCCTATCCAGCTGAAAGCAGTGCAAAAGTGATTGCGCGAGCTAGCACATGGATTTCACTTGCCCCTATTTTTGGCCCCATACTCGGCTCTTACTTACAAGTGAGCTTTGGATGGCGTGCTGCTTTTGTAGTATTAGGATTTTTTTCATCTGCTGTCTTTGCGGCGAGCGTCATGCATTTACCTGAAACGAATCTGCATAAGAATCCACGCGCAACTGACTTCACTGGTTTAAGAGAAAACTATCGTTATGTATTAGGTTCACGTGTGTTTTGGTTTTATGCCCTACCCGGTGCTTTTTCTTATGGCACGATTTTTTTATTTATCTCAGGTTCATCCTTTGCCTTTATTAATATCTTGCATGTACCTACACAATGGTTTGGTTATTGTTTTGGCTTGGGTGTCTCTGGCTATATGACAGGTACGTTGATTTGTCGTCGCATGTTAAAGAGTATGAGTAATATGCAGGCTCTACGTATAGGTACTGCTTGCGCCTTTGGATCCGGTGCTTTCTTTTTTATTGCAACGCTACTCGGCTTCTCACATTGGATCCTGCTTGTTACAGCCATGTTTCTTGGTATGGCATCGCATGGAATTAATTTTCCTGTTACACAATCGAGTGCAGTTTCTCCCTTCCCGCAACAAGCAGGCACAGCAGCAGGATTAATGGGCGCTTTGTTTATGGTGTTTGCATTTTTAATAGGTTCACTCGTTGGCGTATCGCATAACGGCACACTCATTCCTATGGCCATCATTGCGCTGATACTCGGCACACTGAATTTTTTATCCGTACGTATACTCAAAGTACCCTCATCACATTCATGAGTAATGCTGCAAAACCACTTGCTGTTGCCATCATGGGACCAACTGCTTCAGGAAAAACATCTGCAGCACTGCAGATAGCACAGCAGATTCCATGTGAAATCATTTCAGTGGATTCAGCACTTGTTTATCGTGGCATGGATATAGGCACTGCAAAACCTAGCGCACAAGAACAAGCTGCAGTTCCACATCATTTGATTGATATTCTTGATCCTTCTGCTTCTTATTCAGTGATGCAGTTTAGGCAGGATGCAATCAAACTAGTGAGTGAAATTAATGCACGCGGTAATCTTGCATTGCTCGTTGGTGGCACGATGTTGTACTTCAAAGGTTTACGTGACGGTCTCGATGCATTACCAGAAGCCGATCCCACTGTGCGATCTGAACTTGATTCTGAATTTACACAATTCGGCTCACCAGCTATGCATCAACGTTTGCAAGCATTGGATCCCATCACTGCTACTCGCCTAAAACCGAATGACACGCAGCGCATACATCGTGCACTCGAAATCATTCAGCTAACCGGGCTACCCATGTCGGACCTGCTCGATAAAACTGAAAAGCCCGAGCTACCTTTTCAGTTAATGAGCTTCTCGCTTGAGCCATCTGATCGTAGCGTTCTACACGAGAGAATTAGTGCACGATTTGATGCCATGCTTACTGCACATCCTAGCCTGATAGATGAAGTGAAAACATTACGTGAACGGGGTGACTTGCATTTGGGTCTGCCATCGATGCGCTGTGTGGGCTACCGACAAGCTTGGGAATACCTAGAAGGTAAAACCGATTTGGCTTCCATGCGTGAACTGGGCATCATCGCAACGCGACAGCTAGCAAAAAGACAACTAACTTGGCTGCGCAGTATGGAGGATAGAATTTCTCTCGATTGCCTAAGTTCTGACCTCTCAGGTCAATTACTACGCCATATCAAACCAGCGCTCGGTTGACACCCTGCAACGCAACCGCCATAATTTCGGGCTTTTCGGTGATATAGCTCAGTTGGTTAGAGCACAGCACTCATAATGCTGGGGTCGGTGGTTCAAATCCACCTATCACCACCAAAATTCCCCAAGTAAAACAACTACTTACAGCGATGTTGGTACTTTTTTTATGCCAGAAAGTAGCACACTTTTGTGTGTGCTACGTTTTACTCCAATTCCCTACTTTTTCATTCCTAAAATTCTTTGGTTTTTTTTCACTTTTTTAATTTTTCGCTTTAAAACTGCATCATTGGCCCATAAATCCCAGCGTCAATCTATTTACTCTTACTCATTTTGCGTAGCACTACGTGCATGTAGTTCATAGCTCGTACTGCGCCCCGCTGTTTCAGTCCGATGTAGCATTCCACGCGCAATCAAATCATTAATATCTCTCAGGGCAGTGTCAGATGAGCATTTGCAAATTGCTGCCCATTTCTTATTGGTCAGCTTGCCTTCAAACCCATCGAACATACGATTGAGCATTTTGATTTGTCGCTCGTTGAGTGGCGTGCCCGCCCACTGACGCCAGAAGTTAGCTTTAACCAAAACACTAGTTATGACCTGATCAGCTTCTTGAAGTGCGCGTAGTAAACAAGTCAAAAACCAAGATAGCCACTCGGTGGCATCTAGATTTCCTCTCTGCGTTTTCTCTAGCAAGTCGTAGTAGTCTTTGCGCTCTTTTTGAATCTGAGCAGATAGGCTGTAAAAACGCTGATTGCTTTGATCTGCTCTAGCTAAAGCCATGTCGCCTATAGCACGTGCAATACGACCGTTGCCATCATCAAATGGATGGACGGTTACAAACCATAAGTGGGCAAGACCTGCTTTTACTAAAGGATCAACTGCTTGATGCGTTTCATACCACATCAAAAAATCAGTTATCTGAGCAGGTAGTAAATGTGCTGGCGGCGCTTCGTAATGGACACGACGTCGTTGCATAGGCCCAGATACAACTTGCATGGGCCCATCTGCATCATCGCGCCAAGTTCCTACACGAATAGTGCTTAATCCACTTCGACCCGTTGGAAATAATGCAGCGTGCCAAGCTAAAAGTCTTTCGGTCGTGAGAGGCTTAGCGTGCAAGCTTGTAGCATCAAGAATCATCTCCACAACTCCGTCCACATGACGGTCGGCGGGCATGAATGCCCCAACATCTACACCTAGTCTTCTTGCGATGGACGATCGAACGGCTTCCGCATCAAGGTGCTCACCTTCGATCTCGCTTGTTTTGAGAACATCCGAAGTTAGCGCTTCTAGAGTGGCTTGATCTTGTGAGCACATTCCTTGATCGCGCATGCGACCCAACACGTGCCCCAAGATTTGATGTACTTGGGCAAGCAATGGCATCAGGCTTTCCGCGTTGTATTGCCACTGGGGCCAATTTTTATGCTGCCAAACGTATAGGTAATCGCCGCTTTTCATGCGGTTATTAAACACCGAATTCGCCGCACGGTCAACCTAATCGCCGTAAAAAATACGGCGATTATCCAGAAAATCACCGCATTGTTCCACCCTGACCGCTCTTAGTTTGATGCGACTGGAGTAAGAAATTAGTGTGAGTTAGGTATTTTTTCTACCCAATCTCAGCATGCTAAGAAAAGAGGACAGTTTTGAATCCTGTAGGTTTATGGCTTGCCACTATTTAATCTCAACATGAGTGTCATAGTGTTCAAAGAGGATGACTGAAAGCCATAATGCTCATAAAACTCTTTGGCTTTGTCATTAAGCGCATGCACGAGTAGTGCTCTTACACCTGCATTTTCTGCAACCATTACAGCCCTATTGACAGCATCTTGAAGAAGAGATGCTCCAAGCTTAATTCCTTGCGCACGAAGATCAACCGCGAGCCGAGCAAGAACCATCACCGGCACTGGATCGGGCATGTTCCTACGCACAGAACTGGTGGCCATCTGGTGCGCAACAGCACCAGCAGCCATGGCGTAGTACCCGCAAACGAGACTATCCTGATCTAAAACGACAAAAGTACGACTGGCACCACTGAGTTGATTGCTCATTGCACGGCGCTTTAACCATTCATCGAGAACAGGCTCTCCGCAATTAAATTTATCAAGAAGATGGCCGGATGTGAGTGGCTGAGGCGCACTAATTTCTGACTTCATTTTTTGCGTGCGCTCCAAGGTGGCGTCACAGCCATAAGACGCTCCAAGCTAGGGTTACTAGATGGCGGAGCATCTAGCATTGCAGTGAATTGCTGAAAATTGTCGCTATTTAGGCTGAAAAAAACCTGATCAAGTAAAACGGTCTGCGCTTTATCGCAAGCGGCCTCCAACATAAAATCCGAACGGTTCTTTCCTTGAAGAGTAGCAGCGCGATCAATTAAGTCCCTCTGCTCAGGCAGTGCTCTAAGGTTAATGGCAGCAGCACGCATATAATTCTCCTGTAACTGTACACACAATAGATATACAAATTTTAATTGCACGTGTAGCTGTTGTCAATACACTTTTTGTCATTCTTCACAGAAGATCCTAAAACGAGACACCAAATAATGACTAGTCCAAAACTTAGATCAAGACTGCTAAAGTTAATCACAGGGGGCGAGTATTCAACTTATTTTTAAGAATAGCTACGGTGCCTTGGGAGATAGCAGACAAGTTTGCGATCGAAGTACCGTGCTAGGAAAAACGAAAGCATGCTATGAATCTTGGTTTATTGGTTTAGACTGATTTAAGATCCGGTTGTAATGAAAATTTAACCACTCATAAAGTAAAAAACATCATTCAGAAAGTGTGTACCCGTTTATTATTTATCTTATTAAGCCAGTAAAAACTAGCCCGATGACATTGCAAAAAAAATAATTATGGAAATTCTATTATCTACATTCAAAAAAAGAAGTGATTTTGAACTCATCATGAGTGATTTTCATGATGCAGTGAGTGCTAGCGGAGTCGTTAATCACTACTTGCTAGGCACAACGAAAAGTATCATCTTAAAAAATATGTGGCGATACACCATATATTTAATGCCGCATACAGATTACGAATATAGTCAGTTACCAAGCCCAACATCAAAGTTTGAAATTCAATTACCTTCCAACCAATACATGGAAGTGGTCATACTTTTAGAAGCCGTACTTTATAAATACAAAGTACGAGCTGAAGAAATTATCCGACTCAGGCATGAAATATTAGAAATCATTGAGGAAACTCGCGATCAATGTAATGAAACTGAGATTTCCACATTAGACTCAGTAGAAGTGAATAATAAAAAAATCAGTGAACTCTTAAAACGGAAAAATATTAATTCGGATGAAATGCCATCAGGCGTTCTGAAAACCGGACGTGGACTGCCGCAACC
>JBEDCU010000047.1:0-10397 GCA_041176585.1 Pseudomonadota bacterium | reverse complement strand
GATCTCACAGCAGATATTTGTCGTGAACGTGATGTCACCTTAGATGAAGCTGGTTTTCAGGTGGCGATGGAAAAACAAAAAAATACCGCACGTGCAGCAGGCAAATTTGAAATGGCGGCGGGTATTGAATATAGCGGCCCTAAAACAAAATTCGTCGGTTATGAAACACTGGCTGAACAAGCAAAAGTTATTGCACTGTATGTAAATGGCAGTGCAGTGGATACAGTCGCTGCAGGTCAAGATGCAATTGTCGTGTTAGATCACACACCATTTTATGCAGAGTCCGGTGGTCAAGCAGGAGATGCGGGTGTGCTTGAACTAGCGAATGCGAGTTTTGAAGTATTCGATACTCAAAAAATTCAAGCGGATGTATTTGGTCATCATGGCAAATTACAGACGGGAAGTTTGCGTGTTGGTGATAGTGTCGCTGCAAAAGTAAATCATGAACGCCGTATTGCCACTATGCGTAATCACTCAGCGACCCATCTCATGCATAAAGCACTGCGCACGGTGTTGGGTGGACATGTCACGCAAAAAGGCTCGTTGGTTGATGCAGATAAAACTCGTTTTGATTTTAGTCATAACGCACCTGTATCGGCTGATGAAATGCGTCGCATCGAAGCCTTAGTAAATCATGAAGTGTTAGAAAATGCTGCAACGAGTGCAGACTTGATGGCCTATGATAATGCAATCAAACATGGTGCTATGGCCTTGTTTGGTGAAAAATATGGTGATCAAGTGCGTGTATTAGGCATAGGTACTTCACGTGAATTATGTGGTGGTACGCATGTCACGCGTACTGGTGATATTGGTCTCTTTAAAATCGTATCCGAAGGTGGTGTTGCTGCAGGTATACGAAGAATAGAAGCAGTCACTGGTGCTAACGCACTCACACTGGTTCAATCTTTAGCTTCGCGTGTCAATGAAACTGCATCGGTATTAAAAGTGCAGCCTGAAGAAATCACGCAGCGCATACAACAAATTCAAGACCAAGTAAAAACACTGGAAAAAGATCTCGCTGCCATGAAATCTAAAATGGCATCAGGTCAAGGTGATGAATTGTTGTCACAAGCAGTCGACATCAAAGGTTTGAAAGTATTAGCCGTTATGTTACCGGATGCAGATGCCAGCACACTACGGGTAGTGATGGATAAAATGAAAGATCAACTCAAATCTGCTGCGATTGTTTTAGCGGCTGTGAATGAAGGCAAAGTTAGTTTGATTGCAGGTGTCACCGCAGATGCAACAAGCAAAGTCAAAGCAGGTGAGTTAGTCAATTTCGTAGCGCAGCAGGTGGGTGGTAAAGGTGGTGGTAGAGCGGATATGGCGCAAGCAGGTGGCACCGATCCACAAGGATTGCCAGCTGCTTTAGCTGGTGTGCAAGCGTGGGTGGGCGAACGTCTATAACTGTATGCAAGAGTATCGATTTTGTCCGCTCTGTGCTGCGCCCTTAATTTTTCGCTCTGATGCAGATAACAATACAGATGGCGACAAAATCCGACTGGCTTGTCCTACAGGTCATTGGACACATTGGGATAATCCTCTTCCTGTATTAGCAGCATTGGTTGAGATAGAAGGACGTGTTCTGTTAGCTCGCAATGTTGCTTGGCCTGAGAAAAATTTTGCTCTGATTACAGGTTTCATGGAGCGTGGTGAAACACCAGAACAAGGCATAGCGCGTGAGTTAAAAGAAGAAACTAACTTACATGCGGATTCTGTTGATCTGATCGGTGTGTATGAATTTATTCGTAAAAACGAATTAATCATTGCCTATCATGTTCGAGCTTCTGGTGAGATACAGTTATCACCGGAGCTAGTTGAATATAAGTTGGTAGCTCCTGAAAGATTAAAACCTTGGCGCGCTGGTACAGGTTATGCGATGGCAGACTGGATGCGAGCACGTGGTTTGCCGGTTGAATTTATAAATTGGGGCGCGCAGCGCCCCGATGAGTGAGATCAGAAAATAAAAGCATTAACTATAAGTAGTAGATAAGGGAAGTTGTATGGAATTTCAAAAAGACTTAGATGCGCGGGGTTTGAAATGCCCGCTACCTATATTGAAAGCTAAGAAAGCGCTGTCCGACATGAGTAGCGGTGATATTTTGCGTGTGCTGGCGACTGATCCAGGTTCGGTTCGAGATTTTCAGGCCTTCGCTCGTCAGACAGGCAATGATTTACTTGAGCATAGTCAAGCAGAACTGGAATTTACCTTTTTTATGCGGCGTAAATAATTCACCACACTACTAATAAGTTCGCATGTTTGAGGTTGTTTGTAGCACGGCCTCTTATTTTTTCGGCAAATAATAGAACGATCGTGCCGAAATTTTGCACGCTTTTGTAATCTCTTTTATAATTCCGTTTACGTTAACGTCAATCTTATCCTCAGGGGTCATCCATGAAAGTCCTGGTTCCAGTTAAACGCGTTGTTGATTACAACGTCAAGGTGCGCGTGAAATCCGATGGTAGTGGCGTCGATATCGCCAACGTCAAAATGTCTATGAATCCCTTCGATGAAATTGCCGTTGAAGAGGCAATGCGTTTAAAAGAAGCCGGTAAAGTGTCTGAAGTGGTGGCGGTATCTTGTGGTGTCACGCAATGTCAGGAAACTTTGCGCACTGCGATGGCAATTGGTGCGGATCGTGCACTCTTAGTTGAAACAGAAGTTGAGTTGCAGCCCTTGGCAGTAGCAAAATTAATTAAAGCTTTAGTCGATAAAGAACAACCACAACTCATCATCTTAGGTAAGCAAGCGATTGATGATGATTGCAATCAAACTGGTCAAATGTTGGCAGCGTTGTTGGATTGGCCACAAGCGACATTCGCATCTAAAGTGGTGATTGAAGATGGCAAGGCGATAGTGACACGTGAAGTCGATGGTGGTTTAGAAACCTTATCACTCACTATGCCAGCGATCATCACCACAGATTTACGCTTGAATGAACCGCGCTATGTCACCCTACCTAACATCATGAAGGCGAAGAAAAAACAACTCGATATTTTGAAACCTGATGAATTAGGTGTCGATGTAGCACCACGATTAAAAACAATAAAAGTTAGTGAGCCAGCGAAACGTGCTGCTGGTGTGATGGTGCCAGATATCGTAACACTGGTAAGTAAACTTAAAACTGAAGCAAAAGTCATCTGACATTCAAGGAAATAATATGTCCGCACTCGTCATCGCAGAACACGATAATGTTTCATTAAAAGGTAGTACGCTCAATACCATCACAGCTGCAACGCAATGTGGTGGTGAGGTACATGTATTAGTAGCAGGACATGACTGTCAAGCTGCTGCACAAGCTGCTACACAAATTACAGGTGTTACTAAAGTGTTGGTTGCGGATGCAGCGCACTTTGCAAATGGTTTAGCTGAGAATGCTGCTACGCAAGCGCTTGCAATCGCTAAGAATTACACTCACATACTGGCACCTGCTACCGCATTTGGAAAAAATATTCTTCCACGCGTTGCTGCACAATTAGATGTTGGACAAATTTCTGAAATCACGAAAGTCGATAGCCCTGATACGTTCGAGCGTCCTATCTATGCAGGCAATGCGATCGCAACGGTGCAATCTACTGATGCTATTAAAGTCATTACAGTACGCACTACAGGTTTTGATGCAGCAGGTGCAGGCGGTAGTGCTGCGATAGAAAATATCACTGCAGTTGCTGATTCTGGAAAATCTGCGTTTGTATCACGTGAATTTGCTAAGTCGGATCGTCCTGAATTAACGGCTGCAAAAGTGATTGTTTCAGGTGGTCGTGGGTTGGGTTCTGGTGAGAATTTTAAAATTCTTGAGCCTTTAGCCGACAAGCTTGGAGCAGCTATGGGTGCTTCACGTGCTGCGGTTGATGCAGGTTATGTACCTAACGATTGGCAAGTAGGTCAAACAGGAAAAATTGTGGCGCCGAATTTATACATTGCAGTTGGCATCTCTGGTGCGATTCAACATCTCGCTGGTATGAAAGATTCAAAAACCATAGTCGCAATTAACAAAGATCCTGAGGCACCGATTTTTAGTGTGGCGGATTATGGTTTGGTCGGTGATTTATTTGAAGCCGTACCCGCAATGGTGAAAGAACTAGGTTAAAGATTTTTCGTACACAACAATATTATTCCAACGTTATCTTCAGGAGACTTTATGAGCTATCAAGCCCCGCTTAAAGACATGTTATTTGTCATGAATGAATTGGCGGGTCTCGATGCGCTAAGTAGTTTGCCTGGTATGGAAGAAGCGAATGCTGAATTAGCTGAAGCCATACTCGAAGAAAATGCAAAATTTTGTTCTGAAGTTATAGCGCCTCTAAATTGGGCAGGTGATCAACAACCGAGTAGTTGGCATGATGGCGTGGTGACTACCACCAAAGGTTTTAAAGAAGCGTTTAAAGCATTTGGTGAAAGTGGCTGGCAAGGTGTGCAACATCCGCAAGAATTTGGTGGTCAAGGATTGCCTAAGTTGTTTGCAACTCCTTGTATAGAGATGCTGAACTCTGCCAATCTTTCTTTCGCATTATGTCCTTTGCTGACAGATGGCGCGATCGAAGCTTTGATGACAGCTGGTTCAGAAGAGCAAAAAAATATTTATTTAGAAAATCTCATCTCTGGAAAATGGACAGGGACGATGAATCTGACTGAGCCTCAAGCAGGTTCAGACTTAGCGTTAGTGAGATCACGTGCTGTTCCTGAAGGTGATGGCACGTATAAAATTTTCGGCACTAAGATTTACATCACCTTTGGTGAGCATGATATGGCTGAAAATATCGTGCACTTGGTGTTAGCTCGCACACCGGATGCACCTGAAGGTGTGAAAGGTATTTCGCTATTTGTTGTTCCAAAATTCTTGGTGAACAAAGATGGCTCATTAGGTCAACGCAATGATGTACATTGCGTATCGATAGAACATAAGTTAGGTATCAAAGCGAGTCCTACTGCGGTACTGCAGTTTGGTGATCATGGTGGTGCGATAGGAACATTAGTCGGTGAAGAAAATCGTGGCCTTGAATACATGTTCATTATGATGAACGCTGCGCGTTTTGCAGTCGGTATGCAAGGCATAGCAGTTGCAGAGCGTGCTTATCAAAAAGCAGTGCAATACGCAAAAGATCGTGTGCAGTCACGTGATCTAACTGGTTCTGCCGGAGCAGTCACTATCATCCATCATCCTGATGTGCGTCGTATGTTGATGACTATGCGTGCGCAAATTGAAGCGTCACGTGCGCTGTCTTATGTCACAGCATCAGCATTCGATGCAGCTCATCATCATGCGGACGAAGCAACCCGTAAAGCCAATCATGCGTTTTATGAATTCATGGTGCCGATTGTGAAAGGTTGGTCGACGGAGTTGTCGCTTGATGTCACATCGACTGGTGTGCAAGTGCATGGAGGTATGGGTTTCATAGAAGAGACTGGTGCGGCTCAGTATTATCGTGATGCGCGTATTTTGACTATCTACGAAGGCACGACTGCGATTCAGGCCAATGATTTAGTCGGTCGTAAAACAGTTAGAGATGGTGGTGCCTATGCACTTTCTCTGATTGCACAAGTGAGACAAACAGAAAAAGAATGCGCGCAATCTGGTCACGATGATTTAATTCAAATCGGCCAAAAACTTGCTGCTGCAACCAAAGCATTGGAAGCCGTTGTTCAATTTATGGCAGCAAATATCAAGTCAGATATCAAAGGTGTGTTTGCAGGTAGCGTGCCTTACTTGAAACTCGCTGGTATTGTTTTTGGTGGTTGGCAAATGGCGCGTGCTGCAGCAATCGCGCACACTAAGTTGCAAGCAAAAGCAGGCGATGCAGATTTTTATCAGGCAAAAATCACAACTGCGCGATTCTTTGCGGATTATTTTTTATCGCAAGCTGATGCACATCGTATTGCCATTGTTGAAGGTAGTGGCAGTTTGTTAGCGCTACCCGAAGAACAATTTTAATTATTCACAATTTGCCTACGGCTGATCAGCCGTAGGAACCACCAGTCAGAATAATGTCAAACGCTCGTGCCATCGCGATCAATAGTAGCGTGGTGCTGTAAGCGAGGTTGCTCACCATGAGAACAGCGATGATCCAACTGCTGTTCGATGTTTTATCTGATTCAGGATTATGTAGCACATCCCATTTTTCATCCGGCATTAGACCTATCATGAAGGTAGCAATGCAAGCGATGAGTGCGGAAAAAATAAAAGGCGCTATATTTAATAATAAAAGACGATCCGGATACGCCAACAATAATCCTACTGTTACGACACACAGCAGTACATGTAGCCAAGCCCAACGATCCTTGGCGCCATATAAATAAAAACGATGTAGACCTGCTCCGCCTGTGATCAGGCCTAAAGTAGCTGCGAAAGTCTTGTTTTTATGTAAATGATTCATAATTCAATCTATCCTGAGAAATAAGCGGTAAATATTTTCATAAAGCTAATATTTCGCTTTATTTCGTTTATAAAGTGCTGAGAGTCTGCACTAGAGAGAGAATGTCTGCAAACTAGGGGCTTATCAGCTTGTCGCTAGAGGCTTAAACGAGCTATAATCTTGGTCTTTTTCGGTCTCCGAATCCCCTTTTTGTCGAGAATATTATGGTCGTAATTCGTTTATCCCGTGGTGGCGCAAAGAAGCGTCCTTTTTATAACATCGTTGCAACTGACTCACGTAGTCGTCGCGATGGTCGTTTTATCGAGCGTATCGGCTTCTATAACCCAGTTGCATCTGGCAAGGAAGAGTCATTCCGTATTGCTGAAGATCGTCTAGCTCATTGGCAAGGCGTGGGTGCACAGTTGTCCCCAACTGTTGCTCGTTTAGTTCATCAAGCTGGTAAGAAGGCAGCCTGATTTTGCCTCCTGCTGAGATTGCGGGATCAACTCCCGATGATCTAGTGTTGGTGGCATATGTTTCAGGAGCCTACGGCTTAAAAGGTTGGGTCAGACTTAAGACTTATTCGAATGAAGCTAGCGCACTGTTGTATGCGAAATGCTGGTGGTTAGATAAGCCTGAGTTACATGATGTAGAAGTATTAGCAGTTCGCACGCAGGGTGAAGATGTGGTGGCCCAAATTATGGGAATCGCCGATCGTGAAGCCGCAGAAAATTGTCGTGGCGTGACTGTGCAAATAAGGCGTGCGCATTTTCCGCCTTTAGAAGATAACGAGTTTTATTGGGTCGATTTAATTGGCCACGTTGTAGTTAATCTGCGTGGTGAATTATTAGGTAGTGTGATCGGTTTAATCGACAACGGAGCGCATCCTATTTTGCGCGTCGCAGATGCAGTTGAAGCGGATGCGAAAAAACCCGAAGAAATATTAATACCTTTCGTTGATCAATTTGTAACTACCGTCGATCAATTAGAAAAAAAGATTACTGTAGATTGGGAGCGTGATTACTAGCTCCAGTCTGGTGGGGAGGAAAGAGCATGCAGTTTGACGTTGTTACGCTCTTTCCAGAGATGTTTACTGCATTAACGCAGTCGGGCATCACCAGACGCGCGTTTGAGCAATCAAAATGTAAATTATCGATGTGGAATCCACGTGATTTTACGAACGATAAGCATAAAACAGTAGATGACAGACCGTATGGTGGTGGTCCGGGTATGGTGATGATGTCAGCGCCACTCGAAGCAGCGATAAATGCTGCCAAGGCTAATCAAGAGGCAACAGCCAACCCAGCACATGTCATCTATCTTTCACCACAAGGTGCACCGTTAACGCATGCAAAAGTCATGCAGTTAGCTAGCTTGCCGAGTTTGGTGATGTTATGCGGTAGATATGAAGCAATTGATCAGCGTGTATTAGACCGCTGCGTTGATGAAGAAATAAGTCTAGGTGATTTTGTTTTGTCGGGTGGAGAGATACCAGCGATGGCCTTAATGGATGCCATCATCCGACAATTGCCTGGGGTGTTGAATGATGCCTCTTCTGCAGTTGAAGATAGTTTTGTGAGTGGATTGCTAGATTGCCCACATTTCACAAGACCAGAAGTGTATGAAGATGTAGCTGTTCCTGCTGTTCTGTTAAGTGGTAATCACGCAGATATAGCAACTTGGCGTCGTCAACAAGCCTTATTAGCAACACAACGTAAGCGCCTTGATTTGATAGAACAAGCAAGACAAGATGGGCAGTTAAGTAAAGCAGACGAAGCTTGGTTAGTTCAGTTTAAGTCTGATGCACATAAATAGAATTAGCTTGTATGCCTAAAGCATGCAATTTAGTAAAAGTAGTTGATGTAAGAGTGTTTGTATTTATGCAGGTAGTTACCTGATTGTTTAACCCCATCCTCTACCGGGCAAAGCAGTAAATTGAAGCGCCGGCAAGATGGTAAATGGAGCTAAAAATGGATCTGATCCAACAACTTGAGCAAGAAGAAATAGCCCGTTTGGCTAAAAAAATTCCAGATTTCGCACCTGGCGATACCGTTATCGTGAGTGTGAATGTGGTCGAGGGAACTCGTAAGCGTGCACAGGCTTATGAAGGCGTTGTTATTTCTCGTCGTAATCGTGGTTTGAATTCTAACTTCATCGTTCGTAAGATTTCTTCTGGCGAAGGCGTAGAGCGTACATTCCAGTTGTACTCTCCTCTGATCGCTTCAATTGAAGTCAAGCGTCGCGGTGATGTACGTCGTGCCAAGCTGTATTACTTGCGTGAACGTTCTGGTAAGTCTGCACGTATTCGTGAAAAACTGCCAAATCGTCGCACAGTTGCTGACGCAGCGGAGTAAGCTATTCTTTTTTTGGATAGATAAAAAGGGCACTTACAGTGCCCTTTTTCTTTGAACGATAGATGAGTGATAAGTTGTTTGATCCACGCTTAGCGCAATTAGATGAGATAGCGAATGAGCCCGCAGTTGAATCAGTGCGCCTGCAAGCAAACTGGTTACGCGAGCGCTTTGCTCGTCCAGTTGAATGGCAACCAGAATTCACCGATGAGCATCGCTTTCTCGATGCTGCACAGCGTTTAACACCAGCATCAGTGCTCGTACCTATTGTTGTCCATCCTGACCATATGAGTTTGTTGCTCACGCAAAGAACAGCGCATCTGCATGATCATGCAGGACAAATTAGTTTTCCTGGTGGTCGTGTCGATCCAGAAGATCAAGATGCAATAGCAACTGCATTACGCGAAACCGAAGAAGAAATTGGTTTATCACGCGAACGCATAGAGGTGATTGGTAGCTTGCCTCTCTACTTAACCGGAACAGGATTTCAGGTAACGCCCGTGGTGGCAC
Source organism: Pseudomonadota bacterium (assembly GCA_041176585.1). Classification (GTDB taxonomy): domain Bacteria; phylum Pseudomonadota; class Gammaproteobacteria; order Burkholderiales; family Burkholderiaceae_D; genus Pernthalerella. Next base: position 1,182 of record JBEDCU010000047.1, on the reverse strand, counting down.
TGATTCATCCTCCGTTTGATTTACAGCCCGATAGTTTTGAGGTTGCTGAAATTTTCGAAGTACCGCTGAGTTATTTAATGCATGGTGCGAACCATGAACGTAGATCAGCAGAATTTCCAAATCGGCCAGGGCGGCGGTCGTTTTATGCCATGCCTTATGAAGAGTATTTTATTTGGGGTGCAACGGCTGGAATGTTAAGAAATCTATATCATTTTCTCAGAGCATAAAAAATACCATGCAGATTGATTCTCGCTGCCCCGCATTATCGTAAAATCCCTAGAACAGACTAAGGCGATGCTATGACAATTATTTCTATACTGTGCGTTTTATTTATTGAACAGTTTTGGCCTTTACGTGCGGATAACCCTATTTATGGTTGGATACGCGTCTTTGCGCAACGGATAGAACTGAGTTTTAATGCCGGTCGCTTAGAGCATGGGCGATTAGGATGGTTAGTCATCGTATCTGTACTCGTGGTACCCACCGTACTCATATACTGGATACTCGCTTTATTTAGTCCTCTATTTCAATTCTTATGGACCTTAGCGATTGTCTATCTCACACTAGGCTTTCGCCATTACAGTCATTATTTCACTTCCATACAACTCGCCTTAAATAATGGCGATGCAGCAGAAGCACGTAAGCTTTTATCCGAATGGTTGCGGCAGGAAGTAGAGGAAACAGATCCGGATGAAATAGCCAGACTCGCAGTCGAGAAAGCATTAATTACTACGCATAAAAATGTATTTGGCGTATTTTTTTGGTTACTCATCTCTATCGGTCCAGCAGGAGCTGTGTTGTATCGTATTAGTGAATATTTAGCACGAGCATGGAATGAAACTGAAAGCATGAAAAATGAGCCTTTCGGAAGATTTGCAGAAAGAGCTTTTTATTACATAGATTGGATTCCAGTTAGATTAACTGCAGTTGCTTTTGCCATTGTGGGTAATTTTGAAGATGCAGCTTATGCATGGCGTAATTTTGCACGTCGTTGGAAAAATGAATCTGATGGCATTATCTTGGCAGTTGGTGGTGGTGCAATGGGTGTGCGTCTAGGAACGCCGGCAGAATATGCATCAAAAATGCCAGATGTAGATATTAATGAAGTCGGTGTTGATGTAGAAGAGTCAGAAATAATGCCAGGCGAACCTCCTTCATTACGCGCTTTGCAAAGTACAGTAG
>JBEDCU010000046.1:0-6039 GCA_041176585.1 Pseudomonadota bacterium | reverse complement strand
GTACTGTATTAGATATGAGTGGGTTGGCGCAAAAAGGTGGGCCTGTGATGTCGCATGTGCGACTGGCTGATGCGCCTGAGCAGATACATGCGACACGCGTTGGTACTGGCGCAGCAGATCTTGTCATAGGTTGTGATGTCATTGTCGCTGCAAGTAAAGATGCAATATCGCGCATGGGAACTCAACGTACGCATGCCGCATTGAATTCCACATTAGCACCAACCGCAGCTTTTGTGAAAAATCCAGATTGGAAATATCCCGATGCAGATGCAGTTGAAAAAATTCGTGCAGCATGTGGTGCCGATGCTGTTGCAGCGATAGATGCAGGAAAAATTGCAACTGCACTCATGGGTGATGCAATCGCTACCAATATGTTTATGCTAGGTTATGCATGGCAGCAGGGGTGGGTGCCTTTATTAGAATCAGCGATACTGCAATCGATAGCATTAAATGGCGTGTCTATAGAATTCAATCAACAATCATTTGCTTGGGGACGTTTAGCAGCGCATGATTTATCTGCTGTAGAAAAAGAATTAAGTGTGATCGCGCCCGGACAAGTGATTACATTTAAACGCACGCCTAGCTTGGATGAATTAGTAGCGCAACGTAGTACATTTTTAAATGCCTATCAAAATCAAGCATATGCAAAAAGCTACGTAGATTTTGTTGATCAGATAAAAGCAGCAGAAGCAAAGCTGAATGAAGGTAATTCAAGATTAAAGCTAACGACTGCAGTTGCAAAATATTTGTTCAAACTCATGGCTTACAAAGATGAATATGAAGTAGCGCGACTCCATAGCAATGGTCAGTTTAAGGCGAAAATTGCAGCGATGTTTGAAGGTGACTATGCGATTAAATATTATTTAGCGCCACCCTTGCTCTCTAAGCATGATGCACAAGGACATTTAATTAAACGTGAATTCGGTTCATGGGTAGGAAAAGTGTTTCCTGTATTAGCTAGTCTACGATTTTTACGTGGTAGCTTACTTGATCCGTTTGGCTACACAGCAGAGCGTAAGTCTGAGCGTGCATTAATACAGCAATATAAAGAACAGCTATTGTCTTTACTGCCTACATTGACTGCGAAGAATTACGAACAACTAATTGCTATCGCAAGTATTCCAGAAGATATACGTGGCTATGGCCATGTGAAAGAAAGACATCTACGTGCAGCAAAACAAAAAGAAAGTAATTTGCTAGCAAGTTTATCGCCACAAAAATTTGCTAGCGATGATCAAGGTAAGCATGCTGCTTAGGCTCAGTTAAAGCATAGTTAAAGCGTAGCTGAATAGCTGATACAGCACAGTTAAATTTTTATTGTGTAGCTAAATACTCGGTATAACCGCGTGCACGTAATTCGCACGCGGGGCAGGTGCCGCAGCCATGTCCCCACGCATGTAAAACACCACGTTCACCGAGATAGCAAGTGTGTGACTCGGTACGAATTAATTCAACTAATTCCTCTCCGCCTAGTGTTGCAGCTAATTGCCAGCTCTGCGCTTTATTTAGCCACATGAGTGGTGTTTGTATAGTGAGTTTACTAGCCATGCCTAAATTGATGGCTTGCTGTAAAGACTTTAAGGTTTCATCGCGACAATCGGGATAGCCTGAATAATCTGTTTCACACATGCCACCTACTAAATCACTAATGCCACGACGATAAGCTAAAGCAGCTGCACTTGTGAGAAATAATAAATTACGGCCAGGGACAAAGGTATTCGGTAAGCTATTCTCTTGCATAGTGATTGCAACATCACTTGTGAGTGCGGTATCAGAGATAGCGGCAAGAAGTGAAAGATCTAACACACGATCTTGGCCTAACTTACTCTTCCAATCTGGACGCATAGCACGTAGGCTATTTAATAACTCTGGACGCATGGTCAATTCGATTGCATGTCGTTGCCCATAATCAAAGCCTAAAGTTTCAACATGATCATAACGAGTGAGTGCCCACGCAAGGCAAGTTGTAGAGTCTTGACCACCTGAAAATAAAACGAGTGCTGAGTTATTCATTTCTTTTCTATTTTTTCTAATGACTGCTCTACATAGTCCCCATTTTTTTCTGAAATTCGAATTTTCACGGGATACCAATCTAAAGAAGGAGCAAGCCAAATTTCCATAGTATGTGCATCAGGATTTTCTGAGGCTAGACGGTTAATCGGTATAGCATCGACTTCACCCAAACCTGTTTGTATACGCTGTGTTTTTTTAACTTCAAATATCCAAGTATCACTATCGTGTGGTCCTACCACTAATAATTTACGTTTCGAGCCTGCAGAAAATTTAGTGGGGGTAGTACGTGCCAAGCTTAGTAACTGCCATACAACACTTAATCTATCTTGCTCGTTCCCCTCTAAAGATGACGGTGTTGCATTACCTTGATAATGAATCTGACGATTTTTTCTATCTAAGCGAGTAGTAATTAACTCTTTACGAAAACGCTTAATAGAAAAAATTTCAGGTGCTAATCCAGTCGATTCAATCAAACCTTCGCTTTTTTCAGCAATCACGATGCCAGTCAGTGGTGTGCGTGTTTCTGAATTGATAGAGTATTTTTCTGCACTCTTATCCCATTCTATTAAGCCTGATCCTTCTATATTTAAGCCCTTGATATCAGCTCGAATAAAATAAAATAATTTTGCTGAAGGAGGATAATGAAATTTAGTTTTATTCTCTGCTGCAAACGCTTGAAGAAAAAAGCTCGATGCTAAAGCGAAAAAAAATACTGACTTTGCATAATATGAAAAACGGTGACAATAATTCATTCAACACTCATAAAGTAAGAGAAAAATTCAACGTGTACTTATAAACTTTTGTTCGAGTTTATTGAGTACTAATTCTAAGAAACCGCTTTTCTTGTCTGAATAAACAAGCTTCACGGGATACCATTCTTTTTCTGGTGCTAACCATAATTCAAATTGTAATTCCTGACTCTGTTCAACTGGCAGGATAGTTAAATGCCATGCTTCTACTGTTTCATTTGTAAGACGTATAGATTGTTTTCCATTGATGACGACACGCCAGACAGCTGCTGAGCGTGTGCCAGCGATCAGCATACCGAAATTCAAACCAGGCGTGAATTTATCACTATCACCTCGCCCCATAGCCGCAATCTGCCAAATAACGCTAGCACGGTCTTGTTCGCCACCAGAAGTCGGATAGCTATTGGTGGAAGCAGAAAAGCTAATGGTTTTACGTTCACGATGAAAATGCGTATTAGTTTCTGATTTACCGAATCTTTTTTCTACATAGAGTTCTGGTGTGATGCCAGTCAGATCAACACTACCAGTACTTTTATAATTGAGTACGGTTAAAAAGATAATGCCGGCATCACCAGAAATAGAATATTGCTCACCACTAGGTTGCCAATTTATAGTGCCGCGTCCTTCTACTTTTCGTCCATCGCGCGCCGCTAATACGGTGTAGTTTAGTTGGGCAGGGGGAGGCAAACTCACTTTGGTAAAAATACTCGATGCTGCGATTGGCGGAGTACTCGCTGTTGCAGTTTCTATCGCTGCTTCTGGCTTGATTGGCTCAGTCGTAACTGGTCCGGACTCAGTTGAGGTAGCAGAGGCAGTAGAGCTAGTTTCATTTGAAGGTTCAGCTTGTGTGGCGTTTGCAGAAGCGTTTGCTGTATCAGCCGCATCAGTGCTTGCCGTTGATTCTGCAGGATTTGTCGGTGCAGGCGGTTCTGGTGTGGGTGGAGTGGGATCAGTTTTAACTGGGGATTTTTTTTGTGCACGTTGTGAAGCAGGTGCACGCAGTAATCTCACACTCGTAGTGGGCTCTAATTCCAGATCAAGTAAGGCTGCATCTGATGGAATAGATAAAGCTAGTTTTAATTCATCTTCTACCCACTGCAGTAGGAGTAGGTGTAAAAGTAGCGTTATAAAAAGAATAGCCAAAGTTGCCCAACTCAGGCGTAAAGCGGGGAAACTAAAAGGAGTGGCTATTTGAGTGGGCATAGCATAAGTGTAATGCGATCAATAATATGTTTGAAATATGAACTGTAAATGAAAGTAAGCAAATTTGTGTCTTGTGGCTATACTGGCTTTATAGCGCTTTGTTTGCCAGTCTGACCTGATCTGCTACGCTATGGCCTTAGGAATAAACTGGCGTCTAACATGGCTGCGTTGAGATCTGCGGTTGATAGTGTCTATTTTTGGGGAAGTACATGTCTACACAATCTGGCAATAATGAGATACCTGGCATGAATGCCATGAACGACACGATGGAATTTATGCGCAATATGTGGGGTGCGATGAAAGTACCAGGCATGACTATGCCATCCTTGTCGCCAGAAGAGATCGATAAACAAATCACGGATTTGAAAGCAGTCGAGTCGTGGTTGCAGTTAAATATGAATATGTTGCGCAGCTCGATACAGGCGTTAGAAATGCAAAGCGCCACACTCTCCACCTTGCAAACCATGGGGGATAATTTTGCGCAAACCATGAAATCTATGACGCCTGAAGCGGAGCCTGAAAAACAAGAATTTCAATCACCTTTTGCTCAGTATACTTATCCAAAAACTGCCGCTGCTACAGAACCGGAGCCAGAATCAGTAAAACCATCTCAAGACGAACAGGCAGCAGATACAAATAATATGGCGGCGCAATTTGCTAATCCTGCTGCATGGTGGAGTGTGGTGCAAGATCAGTTTTCGCAAGCGGTGGGGAGTGCCATGTCCCCTGCGACAGAAGCACCGGTAGCACTTAAAACAGCGGAAGCAAAAGCTACTAAATCAAAAACTACTAAATCAAAAACAAGTAGTGCCACTAAAAAAGCAAGTAGCAAGACCGCGAGTAGCGCAAAGAAAACAACAGCAACAGCGAGAAAAAAAATCGATTAAATTTTTGAAATTAGTTGTTTGCCATTTTTTTCAATCCACGCATAACACTACCTATTAAGGGTAGTTTTTCATACAGCTCTTCTGCTACATCCCAGTAATCACGGTGATAACAGACGCGACCATCAGCAGCAAAACGGATATGACTAGCGCCACGTATACATTGCTCGGTACGGTTAAAGCGCTTCATCTTAAATAAGAAATCCCAAGTTAAAAATGCTTGATCACCTTGACTCACATGAGTCGTCACCACAAATCGTGGCTGATCAAGTTGATGAAACATATGATCGAAAATGGCAATCACATGCTGAATGCCATTGACTTCATTAAAGGGGTCTTTGAAAAACACTTCTTCTGTATAAATCTGTTTTATATCGCCAATATTCTCTTGGCTAATAGATTCAAAAAAATGAATGAGCTTTTCTAAATTGTGGGAAGTGTTCATAAACCCGTGACCTTATGGATGAGTTTGAAATACCATGCATAAGGCATCAAACGCGCTAGCCTTAGCCAGTTAGTAAAGCGTTTAGGGAAATGAATATGAAAATCACCTTGCTCCATACCGAGCATGATTTTTTTAGCAGCTTCTTCTGCGGTAATCAGTGCAGGCATAGTAAAGTCATTATTCGCTGTTGCAGAGGTAGCGACAAAGCCAGGGTTGATTAAATACACTGCATTGCCTCTGGGATGCATATCAATATAAAGTGACTCGCATAAATTAATCAGTGCTGCTTTAGTGGGTCCATAGATTAGCGCTTTTGGAAGTCCACTCAATCCAGCAACAGAAGAAACAATACCAATACCACCATTTTTTTGTGCAAGCAAAGTAGGCAGTGTCGCTGCAAGACAATTCAATACGCCACGCAAATTGACATCAATTAATGCATTGGCTGTCGCAAGATCAAAAGTGTCCGCGCGCATTTCATTGTAAACACCTGCCACCACACAGACTAAATCTATGCCCTGCCATTCATGCATAATTTGTGTGAAAGCGAGCTGCACTTGATCAGCTTGCTTTACATCTAACGGTAAGACGAGTGCTGCATTAGAAGGGTGAACTAGCTGCGCTTGTTTGGCTAGTTCAGCTAAGGCTGATTGATTTCTAGCGGAGAGTGCAACACGCGCACCTTGAAGGTGCAGTTGTTGCGCAAGCGCTGCGCCTATGCCAGAGGAAGCGCCAATAATCCAGA
>JBEDCU010000045.1:0-9213 GCA_041176585.1 Pseudomonadota bacterium | reverse complement strand
GTTTATCTTTCGACCGAATTTTCGAATATCGAAATTTTTGCTAGGGCAAACTTTCGCTAGAGACTCGAAATCGAGAATGTGCGAGGACAGCAGGATGGATGATAGAGGACTGACTTGCTAGGAACTTACAAGCTCAGCGTATTACTTTAATGACTATCGATTAATTTGCTTCGTCACGTGCTTCACGTGCCAGCAATCTCTGCACCATTTGCTTAGGTGAATCGCCTTGAAATAAAACTCTTGCTACCGCATCAACTATCGGCATATCAATTTTAAATGTTTGTGCTAATTGCATGATGGCTTGTACGCTATGTATACCTTCAGCAACATGGCCTAAGTCAGCAGTAATTGAAGCTAAAGATTTACCTTCTGCAAGTTGTAATCCTACACGACGATTGCGTGATAAATCGCCAGTGCAAGTGAGTATTAAATCGCCCATGCCGGTTAAACCCATAAAGGTTTCAGCGCAACCACCCATCGCCACACCTAATCGAACAATCTCAGCCAAACCGCGCGTTATTAATGCAGCGCGTGCATTCAAACCTAAACCCAATCCATCTGTGATACCAGTTGCAATCGCAAGAATATTTTTTACAGCGCCACCGACTTCAACACCGATCACATCATCTGTGGAATACACCCGAATAGAACCACCATGTACTGCGGCTACTACTTGCTCACGTAATTGAGAATGTAATGATCCTATAGTTAATGCACAAGGCAATCCAGCTGCTACTTCTTGCGCAAAGGAAGGACCAGATAAAGCGCCACAAGCAATCTGATCTCCTAGTTCTTGTTGCACAATTTGATGCGGTAATAAATTGGTTTGAGTTTCTACACCCTTACATAACCACACGACATTAGGTAATTCATGAGCATGTATTGTTTGTAAGGTTGGTCGCAATCCCGCTACCGATGTAGCGAGTATCAATAAACCTCGTTTTGCATGCGTGAGTGCTTGTGTTAAATCTGCGGTCAGTACTAAAGCATCTGGCAACCGCATAGCAGGTAAGCGCTTGGTATTTTCACGCTGAGTTTGCATGTGATGCATGAGATTGCTATCACGCCCCCATAACATAACTTGATGCTGACGTGATACGGCAATTGCTAATGCTGTGCCCCAGGCTCCTGCGCCTAGTATGCTGATGTTCATGGAATTGCCCAAAAAAGGCTAGCTGAGAAAGTCATGCGCAGGCAGGAAAATTTTATTCTCCCCACACCTCAGATGCTTTGAGATAACCGGTCTCACCATCACGATGTTTCACTTTGATCCAACTTGAAGTGATAGGTTCTGCTAATTCAAGTAGCACACCTTTAGAAGCAGTGAATACAGCAACACCTGATTCACTTGCCGTCGCACGTACTGTGACCTGCGGAACTTCAACGATTAAGTTTCTTTGATTAGTCAGCGCGCGTGACTCTACCCAGCTTAATTCACCAGTGAGATCACGCACCCGCGACCATTCTCCACTCACCACTACGATTTCTACTGGCATACCAGGCGGAGCAATAAACATTTTGCGTCCTCTCTGGCTGGGCACATCAAACATGACTGCCGCTGTTAAACCTATAGACTTAAATTCCACGTTAGCAGCTTGCGCAGTGCCTAGCAATGCCAATAAGCTGAAGCAGAAAAATCGCAGTGTATTCACAATTAACTAACTTAATGTGCAGCGGTTGCGCCATTACCAGCTTGTGTTAACGCCGCTTTACGCTGTTGATAAAAGACTTCGAAATTAATTTCAGTCAAATGTATAGGTGGGAAACCTGCACGAGTGACGATATCCGCAATGTTTGCACGCAAATAAGGATACAAAATATTTGGACATGCAATACCGAGTAGTGGCTCTAACTGACCTTCGGGGATGTTACTCGCTTCGAAAATTCCAGCTTGTTTGCATTCAATCAAAAACGCGACTTTGTCTTTGATCTTAGCGGTGATGGTAATGGTGATAGTTGATTCAAAAATATTCTCACTTAATTTTTCATCACCTATGTCGATCGCTACTTCTATGCCAGGGCCTTCTTGCTCCAGAAAAATTGAAGGAGAATTAGGTTGTTCTAACGATAAATCTTTTAAGTAGATACGCTGAATATTAAAAACTGGCTGCTGGTTTTCTTCTGACATAAAAACTTTCTATTCAATTGTTAAAAACATGCAAATTAAAAAAAACTTCAAATTTGTATTCGGTACGCTCACGCTGCTTGCAACAAAGGCATGAGTTTACCTTCGCGATCTAAAGCAGACAAATCATCAAAGCCGCCCACATGGGTCTCGCCTATATAAATTTGCGGCACAGTACGTCGGCCGGTCTTTTCCATCATCAGGGCACGCTGTGCAGGATCAAGGTCGATACGAATTTTCTCGATCTCATTAACGCCTTTTGCTTTTAATAGTCTTTCAGCTTGAATGCAATAAGGGCATACCGCTGTGCTATACATGATCACTTTTGTGCTCATTACACTTTCCTTTTATTTAGCAATGGGTAGTCCTTCAGTCTGCCACTTCGTCACACCACCCTCTAGACTATACAACTCTTGAAATCCTGCATGCGCCAGTTGATGCACACCACGCAAAGCTTGCGTGCCACTACCGCAAATAACTAACACGGCTTCAGATTTATTGAGTTCACCGACACGACTGACTAAGTCTTTTAAGGGGATGTGTTTTGATGCACGTAAGTGGCCAGCTGAAAATTCTTCGGCCGAGCGCACATCGAGTATTTGTAATTTGCCTTTATTTATAAGCTGAATGGCCTCTAGAGTAGAGACAGAATGCTTGCTACGGGACAGAGCGGGCCAGGCCAAGGCACCTCCCGATAACAGCGCAATTAAGATAAGCCAGATATTGTCAATCAAGAATTTCACAAAGATCCCATCGTTTAAAGCAAGCTTGCATTATAAAATAGAAGAGAGAAATCAATTCAAGCATCATTTTCCCTTTTTCTTCCCGCGAAAGCACGACAGAACATGTACAAAATCGTATTCATGCGCCATGGCGAATCTATTTGGAATCTAGAAAACCGTTTTACTGGCTGGGCCGACGTTGATTTGACTGCAAAAGGCGAGGCTCAAGCACGCCAAGCAGGCAAACTATTAACCGAATCTGGATTCACTTTTGATCTAACTTACACCTCTGTTCTCAAACGCGCCATCCGTACTTTATGGCTCACACTGGACACCATGGATTTACTGTGGCTACCAACTGTCCATAGCTGGCGCTTGAATGAACGACATTATGGCGCTCTACAAGGCTTGAATAAATCTGAAACAGCAGCGCAATATGGCGATGATCAAGTCATGATTTGGCGGCGTAGCTATGATATTCCACCTCTACCCTTGGCGGCGGATGATGAGCGCGTATCATTCCATGATCCTCGTTATGCCGCACTCGATCCCAAACAAATACCTTTAACAGAATGCTTAAAAGATACGGTCGCACGCGTTATGCCGGTCTGGAATGATGAGATAGCTCCAGCGATCTTAGCTGGTAAACGTATCTTGATTTCTGCCCATGGCAATAGTTTGCGCGCTTTAGTTAAATGTCTGGATCAGATGAGTGATAAAGACATTGTTAGCTTGAATATTCCGAATGGTCAGCCTTTGGTCTATGAATTAGATGCGCAGCTCAAACCAATACGACACTATTATCTGGGTGATCCAGCAGCCATCGCAGCCGCGCAGCAAGCAGTTGCTAGCCAAGGTAAGGCTAAATAAAACTTCATGCGACTGCTTCAAAAGTATTCTTATTGTTTGCTAGTAGCGGCCTTGTTATGGCCGCTATTCCTTGTGCACGCTGAACCGGCCACTAAGTTAAGTGAACGTGCACGACAAAAACAAATTGCAGAAGAAACGCGCGCTGATTTACGTAAAAAACTCAGCGAGCTAAAAGAAAACATACTTAAAACTGAAAAAGCGCACACCCATGCTGCTGATGCTCTCTCCGCATCGGAAGCAGCGATTTCAAATGCCAATCGTAGTTTGCGCGAGCTGAGTGCCGAACAAGCAAAAACACAAGCTCAACTCACGGCATTATCAAAAAATCAGCAAGAGTTAGAGGCAAGCATTACTAAGCAACGTGCGCGTCTGAGTAAAATTTTACGCAATCAATATCAAAACGGACAACAAGATCATCTTAAGCTCATGCTGTCAGGTGAAAACCCGAATCAAATTGGCCGCGAATTACGTTATCTAGGTTATGTCTCTTTAGCGCAAAGTAAAATTATCACTGAGCTCGATAATAATCTGCGAGCTGTTGAAGAAAATAAAACCAAAGCAGAAGAAGCACGTGCTGCACTAGAAGAAATCGCGCAAGAACAACGCGAACAAAAAGCCTTACTTGAAAAAGAAAAAAATAATCGAAAAAGCCTAGTCACTAAGCTTTCTAGCAAATTACAAAATCAACGCAAAGAAGCCGGCAATCTGGCTAAAGATGAAGAACGGCTCGCTTCTTTAGTTGATCGATTAACTAATTTAATTGCACAGCAAAGAAAAGCAGAAGAGGCTGCTGCTCTTGCAAAAAAACGCGCTAAACAATCCAAAGAAGTTGCTGCCTCACGTGAACGTTCAACTGAAAAATCAGTCGAAAAGCCGGCAGCTAAAAATACTGAAAAAGAAGCAAGTAATAACGTCAAAAATAAACCCTCTTCTAACGTCGATACAGAGGAAGAGAGTGTTCCTGAATTTAGCGCACACAATGATTTTGCCAAGTTACGTGGCAAGTTACGTATGCCAGTTAAAGGGGAGTTAGTCGCCAGTTTTGGTTCGAAACGAAATGATGGGCCAAGCTGGAAAGGTCTATTCATCAAAGCCGGTGAGGGCACGGATGTCAAAGCTGCAGCGGATGGTGTGGTGATCTTTGCCGATTGGATGCGCGGCTTTGGTAACCTCTTAATTATTGACCACGGCAGCCAATATATGACGATTTACGGCAATAACCAGTCTTTACTAAAACGTCCCGGCGACAAGATAAAAATGGGTGAAGTGGTCGCTGCTGCGGGTAATAGCGGCGGCAATGAGCATTCGGGTTTATACTTTGAGATGAGACATCAAGGGCGGGCGATTGATCCGCTAGTTTGGATAAACAGGTGAAACATGAGTAGCAAATTAAAAAATCTTGGCTTAATCGGTTTGGGCCTTATAGCAGGTATCGCAGGCTCTATGCAATTTGATGCTCTTGCACAGAAAAATGCCAGTTCACCCTTGCCTATAGAGGAATTGCGACAATTAGCTGATGTATTTGGCTTAATCAAGACGGATTATGTAGAGCCCGTAGAAGATAAAAAGCTACTTACCGAAGCCATTTCTGGCATGGTGGCTTCTCTCGACCCACATTCTGCTTATCTTGATAAAAAAGCATTTAAAGAGCTACGCGAGAGCACACAGGGTAAATTCGTAGGCTTGGGCATAGAAGTCGGTATGGAAGACGGCTATGTAAAAGTGATCGCGCCAATTGAAGACTCACCTGCTTATAAAGCAGGGTTGAAACCCGGCGATTTAATCACCCGCTTGGACAGCACACCTGTCAAAGGCATGACCTTAGACGATGCTGTTAAGCGTATGCGCGGTGAACCAAACACAAAAATCACTCTAACTGTCGCCCGCAAAGATGAAGATAAGCCACTCTTAATCACCATCACACGTCAGGAAATTCGTGTACAAAGTGTGAAATCTAAGATTGTGGAACCAGGTTATGGTTGGGTTCGTGTGTCACAGTTCCAAGAACCTACTGTAGAAGACATGGCCAAGAAAATCAGCGCCTTGTATGCACAAGATCCGAATATGAAGGGTTTGATTCTCGACCTACGTAATGATCCAGGTGGTGTATTGCCAGGTGCGATCGGTGTTTCTGCTGCCTTCTTACCGAAAGATGTACCTGTGGTCTCTACCAATGGTCAAATTGCGGATTCCAAAGCGACTTATCTCGCTCGCCGAGATTTTTATGCCACTCGTGTTAACAGCGATCCTTTGGCACGACTGCCTGAAGCAGTGAAAAAAGTGAAGATGGTGGTATTAGTCAATTCAGGCTCTGCCTCTGCTTCAGAAATCGTGGCAGGTGCGTTACAAGACTATAAGCGTGCAACAGTCATGGGTACACAAACCTTTGGTAAGGGCTCTGTACAAACCATACGTCAGATCTCTGCTGATACGGCCGTTAAACTCACCACTGCTCGTTATTACACGCCGAATGGACGTTCAATTCAGGCACGTGGCATTGTTCCTGACTTAATCGTTGATGAATATGCAGATGGCGATGGCATGAATAGCATGCGCTTACGTGAAGCGGATTTATCTAAGCATTTATCGAATGACAAAGATAAAGAAGCGAATACATCGAATGTTGTGGATGAATTAGAAGAACAAAAACGTTTATCTGCTTTAGAGAAAAAACGTAAGCCACTAGAATTTGGTAGTAAAGATGATTTTCAGCTAACACAAGCATTGAATCATCTTAAAGGCCAGCCAGTGCAACTGTCTAAGTCAGCAAAAATAGAGAATAAGAAAGAAACAACGATCAATAGCCCAGAAGCTAACGATAAGAAATAAAGCTAGCTCACTGCATTGGATCAGGCTAATGTCAGATCCAATGCGGGGTAGCTAAACAATGTATTCATCTCCTCGCTTCATCTCACGCTGTGTTTGCGTTATCAACTAAGCAGACTGACTCCATCTTTCTTTGCTCATGAATGACCAACAACTACTCCGTTATTCACGTCATATTCTGTTAGACGAGATAGGCATAGAAGGCCAAGAAAAATTACTCGCTGCACATGCTGTGATTATTGGTGCAGGTGGATTGGGTTCCCCTGTAGCGCTGTATTTAGCTTCCGCTGGCGTAGGAAAAATAACATTAGTAGATAACGATGAAGTTGATTTAACCAATCTGCAACGACAAATTTTGCACAGCACCGCAAGCGTTGGTCAGCCTAAGGCAGAATCGGGCAAACAGACTTTGCATGACATAAATCCCACCATCGATGTAGTAGCACTGGTTGCACGTGCTGATGCGGAACAATTAAAAGTCTTAGCTAGCAGTGCTGATGTAGTACTCGATTGCACTGATAATTTTAAAACTCGTCATGCAATTAATCAGGCCTGTGTTGCTGCTGGTGTGCCGTTGGTTTCAGGCGCTGCTATACGTATGGATGGCCAGGTTGCTGTGTTTGATACCAGACAAGCCGAGGCGCCATGCTATGCCTGCTTATTTCCACCTGATCAGCAATTCGAAGAAGTGCAATGCTCCGTCATGGGTGTGTTTGCACCCTTGGTTGGGATTATAGGAACGATACAAGCAGCAGAAGCTTTGAAGTTAATAATGGGTGTGGGGACATCGTTATCACAACGTTTACTGATGCTGGATGCGCGCACCATGGAATGGACTAGTATTCACACTACACACAATCCACAATGCTCTGTGTGCGCCTGAAAAAATTATCGTTAACCTAGTAAGAGTGCGATTTGTTCTGCGGCGCCATCCGTAGGTCTTTGTTGAAAATTACTTTTCACAAAACGCAACCAACGTCCCATCACAAAACACATCATCAAACTTGCACGTGAACTGGCTTCTGTCTCACGCACAATGGCTTGAGTGGCTGCTAGCTTCCAAGTTTGACGCAGCGACATTTCTACTTTGTCAAAAAACTGATTCATACGTTGTTGTAAACGCTCATCTTCATTGACTAAAGCATCACCAATTAAAACTCGTGTCATGCCCGGATTTTCTTCAGAAAAATCTAACAACATTCTAACGATGGTTCGCGCTTGTAATAAACCACTCTCTTGTTTTTGATTGATTTGATTAATCAAACTCAAAATAGACGATTCTATGAAATCAATTAAGCCTTCATACATTTGTGCTTTACTTGCAAAATGACGATATAATGCTGCCTCAGAAACATCGAGTCGCGCAGCAAGTGCTGCTGTCGTGATTTTTTCTGCTTTAGGATTTTCCAGCATTCCAGCTAAAGTCTGCAGAATCTGTAACTTGCGCTCACCAGGTTTCGTCATGGGTAACTATGTTATTCAAATATATAGCTTCTAAGATGTATTAACTGCTTAAATCTACGAGCGTAATCGATGTAGTTGTTTAGGCAATTGACTCAGTGAATTAACTTTTATATCAACATACGCTGGTATGGCACTGTGATGACCTAAATAACGTGTGCACCATACTGTCTGCATGCCCAAAGATTTCGCTGCTTTTAAATTTTGTACTGTATCTTCTATCAACACGCAGTCTTGTGCATGCCATCCATTTTTTGCCAATAACTTTCGCAATAAGAGTCGCGAAGGTTTTGGCCTTAATTCTCTGTGCACCCACATCGATTCTATAGACAAATGTGAACTGAAATGTTTTTGCAAACGCAAGTGCTGCATGACTGCTTGAGAATAAGCGGCTGGTGCATTCGTCAGTAATATTTTTTTGCCCTGAATACGGTCTAATATATTAGCCACACCGCGCTCAGATCTAATCATGCTTGCGAGGTCTGTGAACTGATGCGCTTCATGTAAAAAATCAGCAGACTTCACTGCATGATGACGCATCATGCCTAGCAAGGTAGCACCATAGCGCTGCCAATAAGCTACTCTAATATCATCAACTGCTTGTGCATGAGCCGGTTTATTTTCTGCTTCTAATACGCGCGCTATCAGCGCATTCATATTCAGATTGATAGCAGGGAAAATAGCAAACGATGCATCATGCAGAGTATTGTCTAAATCAAATAGCCAGATCAGCGGTCGATTTGAACGCGATCCATGTATACGCATAAAATTAATTGATGATTAATGCGAACGTATCATGGTACCGAAGGCCTGCTCAGTCAGTACTTCAAGTAACAATGAATGCTCAATCCGTCCATCTATGATGTGTACCGTATTCACACCTGATTTAGCGGCATCTAATGCAGAAGAAATCTTGGGCAACATGCCACCTGAGATGGTACCGTCTTCAAACATCTCATCAATTTCACGTGCAGATAAATCTGTTAGTAATGTTCCTTGTTTATCCAACACACCCGGTATGTTGGTCATCATGATCAATTTTTCAGCACGCAAAATTTCTGCAATCTTACCTGCGACTAAATCTGCATTAATGTTGTAAGCCTGTCCGTCATCCCCAAAACCTATAGGAGAAATAATAGGAATGAAGGCATCGTCTTGTAATGCTTTCACGACAGCGGGGTTAATTGCTTCAATCTCTCCAACATAACC
>JBEDCU010000044.1:0-19899 GCA_041176585.1 Pseudomonadota bacterium | reverse complement strand
GTTAAGAGCATGCTGTATGACCGACCAGATTTGATGCACCATATTTTGAAAACCAACGCAGCAGCAGTGGCGGGCTATTTGAATGCACAAATTGAAGCCGGTGCTCAGGCTGTGATGATTTTCGATACTTGGGGCGGTGCGTTAGCAGATGGCATTTACCAGACATTTTCTCTGGCTTATATGCGCGAAGTTGTGAAGCAATTGAAGAGCGAACATAACGGCGTAAAGATTCCATCCATTGTATTCACCAAAGGCGGTGGTTTGTGGTTAGAAGAAATCGCAGACATAGGTGCTGATGCCGTAGGTTTAGATTGGACCGTTAATCTCAGCAAGGCACGCGCAAAAGTGGGCAACAAAGTCGCCTTGCAAGGAAATCTCGATCCAAATGTCTTGTTCGCGAAACCAGAGCAAATCCGATCCGAAGTGGAAAAGACCTTGCAGGCATTTGGTAAACCCACGGCGAATTCCGGTCATGTCTTTAACCTAGGGCATGGGATTTCTCAATTTACCCCGCCTGAATCCGTAACGGTGTTGGTTGATGCCGTACATGAAATCAGTCGCAGCATGCGCGCCTAATTTTGGCCAAAGTGAGAGGAGATCTACCCGCTTTACGGTGATCTCCTTCACTGTTATACACATTAAATCTTGCAATTTTAAGAATGATTGGTGATCCAGCTGTTTTGCAGAAACAGGCGCATGCTGATCTCTACAGGCTTGATTTCATGAGAGATTTAATGACGTTAGCCAAATAGATTTGAGAAGTTCTTGTCAAAAAACAGGCGGACATTACAAAATCGAAAAGATTTGTGCACAAAGATATCCACACCCCATCTTTAAGAGCATCACTTCCTATTTATTTTCAGAGTAACTTTTGTCGTGTACTTGATGACTGAAAACAGCGCTCACGTAATCTAAGTGAGTCGGAATGCATAGAGATAAAAATGGATATAAAAGATGTGTGTAATGCATGCTTAAAAGTCATGAACTAACTGCAAAATACTAGTTTTTAGTTGATTTAAAGTTGCACTTATTCACAAAACGTTACGGCCATAAGTCAAGCAGAAAATTTTTAAAATATTTTTTTACTGTTCGAACAGCCTATCGCTAACTAGCTGATTTATATAGGCTTAATGCGCTGCATTCCTTTTGGGCAAAATGTGTTCTGCCGCATAAAATCAAGGCTTTTCAGCTGTCAAGCCCTAGTTGCACACAAAGTTATCCACAGCTCTTGTGGATATTAGAAAATCACTTTGTAAACCGAGGGCTTAGCCAAACTTCTGAGGAATTACATTAAGTTGTGTATTACAGAATATTAAGAATCGCCCTAGACACCCCACTTGACAGTGAATTTGATTATCGGTGGATAGCTTCCGACAAAAACGCAGCCTTTCCAGAGCCTGGACAGTTTGTATTGGTGCCGTTTGGCCGGCGTGAAATCGTTGGTTGTATTCTGAGTATTCATGACTCGACTGATGTCCCATCAGACAAATTGCGCGATGTAATTGCGGTTCGCAGTCAACTTTCGCCACTTTCAACGACTTGGATTGCCCTTTGTCGCTTTGCTGCGGATTATTACCAACGTCCGATTGGAGAAGTCGTATTACCGGCTTGCCCAAAAAATCTGCGTGCGCTGAAAACTACTGCACTAGATAAAGCCTTGAAAAAAACTGCCTTACAGTTGCCTGATGCAAGCGCACAAGCGCTCGCCAAACCTCATCTGAATCAAGAACAACAATTCGCAGTAGAGGCCCTGACAGCGAGCCAAGAATTTTCAACCAGTCTTTTATTTGGTGTAACAGGTAGCGGCAAAACAGAGGTGTATTTACACGCTGCCGAACGCATACTCAAACAAGCTGCAGAACAAGCATTGCCAGCGCAAATTCTCATCTTGGTGCCGGAGATAAATCTCACGCCGCAGTTAGAACAGAATGTCAGAACACGCTTTCCACATGTCATAGTAGCGACCCTACATAGTCAACTGGCAGAAGGGGAAAGAACACAGCAGTGGCTACTAGCGCATCAAGGGCAGGCTGCAATTGTGTTAGGTACACGATTAGCAGTACTCGCTTCTCTTCCACATTTAAAGTTCATCGTGATCGATGAAGAACATGATCCATCTTATAAACAGCAAGAAGGCCTACGTTACTCTGCGCGTGACTTGGCGATTTGGCGTGCACATCAATTAAACATCCCCATTGTTTTAGGTTCAGCAACTCCCTCTATAGAAAGTTGGCAAGCAGCAGCAGTGGGTCGTTATAAAAAATTGGAATTGAAACAACGCGCTGCATCCAATGCAGTACTCCCTAAAGTGGGTGTAATAGTCATGGAGCGCAATAAAGCGCAACAAGGTTTAACTGCACCACTGATAGCAGCCATTCGATCACGTTTAGAAAAAGGAGAGCAGTCGCTCTTATTTTTAAATCGACGAGGTTATGCACCCGTAATACATTGCGATGCTTGTGGATGGATTAGTCAATGTAGAAGATGTACAGCATTCATGGTGTTTCATAAACCAGATAGACGATTACGCTGCCATCACTGTAGTGCAGAACAACGTATACCCTCTGCCTGTCCAACTTGTGGTAACACGGATTTACAACCATTGGGACGCGGCACACAAAGAGTCGAAGAGCAATTACAAGAATTATTTCCACACGCACGCATACTACGCATAGATGCAGATTCAACTCGTAAAAAAGGCAGTGCACAAGCGGCCTTTGATGCTGTACATAGGGGTGATGTAGATATTTTGTTGGGCACTCAAATGGTAGCCAAAGGACATGACTTTCAACGACTCACGTTAGTGGGTGTGATTAACCCAGACACTGCTTTATTTTCACAAGACTATCGCGCAGGTGAAAGATTGTTTGCACAGTTAATGCAAGTAGCAGGGCGTGCAGGTCGTGCGGCGAAAACAGAAAGCGGTAATGAAAGTGTCGTGTTGATTCAAACGCGTTATCCAACTCATCCACTGTATCAAGCTGTGTTAAAGCATGACTATCCAGGATTCGCATTAGCGACATTAGCAGACAGGCAGTCAGCTGGATTGCCGCCGTTTGCTTATCAAGCATTATTGAGAGCAGAAGCGAAAGAATTAAAACTAGCGATAGAGTTTTTAGAAAACGCAAAAAATCTCTTAGAGCATGAACAAATTAGTTTTAATGATCCCGTGCCATTGACGGTAATGCGTGTAGCAGGTTTAGAGCGAGCGCAATTATTGTTAGAGTCACAGTCGCGCGCGCAGCTACAAGGTTTTTTAAAAACATGGATGCAAAGCTTGCGTGCATTAAAATCACGCGTGCGCTGGACCTTAGAAGTAGATCCGCTAGATATTTAAGAAAAGCGATCAATAAAAAAGCGCTCTTTACTGCAAAGGTGCGTCTAGTTGTCCTTGATCTGCTAATTGTCGAATAACGCGTATGGTATCGATATCAGATTCTTCATAAGCGGAACGACGAAAATCATTGTAAATCGCATTTTCTTTATCGTCGTCATCAGGCAAATGATCATCATATTCAAAGCGCACAAAGAGCGCGCCCGGTTGTGGTTCTTCTATGGTCATGCTTAAGTCTGAAACGGGAATCTCATTTTGTTGCGGTACGTGATAAAGCACTTGATGCATAAACTCAAATCGTACTGAATCATGAATAACTAATTTTCCAAAACTTAAAACACGCGCTAAATGTTGCGCAGAGCGTTCAATGATTTCACAGCTATCTAAGCCTAGTTGAAAAAGCGTAGGTCTTTCAGCA
Source organism: Pseudomonadota bacterium (assembly GCA_041176585.1). Lineage (GTDB taxonomy): Bacteria > Pseudomonadota > Gammaproteobacteria > Burkholderiales > Burkholderiaceae_D > Pernthalerella. The sequence continues at coordinate 16,147 of JBEDCU010000044.1, read as the reverse complement.
CGAATCACTAAGCCACGCCACAACTGCTCGCGTGTTAAAGGCGGAATTAAAGGGTTATTTACAGCATTAATTTCAATTAAGTGAACAAATTGCATAGCGTATAAAAATGAATTAGCAAAGAAAGAAAAAAACCACCATTCAGCAAGACTTTAGCACGGCATACCCCGACAGCCCTCTAGTTTCGATACAATGTCGGTCTTAGACTTTGCGCTCCATCCCCCATAGAACATGCAGTCAGCACTTAACTCTCCCCAACGTGAAGCCGTTCAATACATGGATGGTCCATGCTTAGTGCTAGCTGGTGCCGGCTCAGGAAAAACCCGCGTTATCACACAAAAAATTACGCGTCTGATTGAAATCGATGGCTATGAAGCAAAGCATATCGCAGCACTAACATTTACCAATAAAGCTGCGCTAGAAATGCGTGAGCGAATTGCAAAATTACTCAAAGAACCGAAAGCGGCAAAACAGCTTACCGTGTCCACCTTTCATTCACTGGGCGTGAATATATTGCGGCGTGAAGCAGCCGCACTCGGATTGAAAGATCGTTTTTCTATTATGGATAGCGATGATTGTTTTGCCATCGTTCAGGATTTATCTGCGACCACAGATAAAGCAGCGATACGTCGTATGCAAAACCATATGTCGTTATGGAAGAACGGCCTCATCAGTCCAGAACAAGCATTGCAAGAAGCGCAAGATGAAGTAGAAGCGCAAGCAGCGCGGGTCTATAGAAATTATCTTTCAACTTTATCGAGTTATCAGGCAGTAGATTTTGATGATTTGATACGACTGCCAGTAGAGCTGTTTCAACGTGATGAAGCAGCACGTGATCGTTGGCAGCGTAAGTTACGCTATTTACTGATCGATGAATATCAAGACACCAATACCTGTCAATATGAATTGGTAAAGCTACTGGTCACAGGGCCAGGTAAGAAGTCCATGTTTACAGCAGTGGGCGATGATGATCAGGCAATCTACGCATGGCGTGGCGCAACCATAGAAAATCTTAAAACACTACAAACAGATTTTCCTGATTTAAAGCTGATTAAACTCGAACAAAACTATCGCTCCAGCACACGCATCTTGCAGGCAGCTAATGCAGTCATTGCAAATAATCCTAAGCTGTTTGAAAAAATACTGTGGTCTGAGCATGGCTTGGGTGATCCCATCAAAGTCCTAGCAATGGATGATGAAGAAGCTGAAGCAGATCAGGTTGCGATCATGTTGTCAGCTCATAAGTTCGAGCGACGTGCAAAATTTTCTGACTATGCGATTCTGTATCGCGGCAATCATCAGTCACGTGCATTAGAAAAAGCCTTAAGACGTGAACGTATTCCTTATGTTATGTCAGGCGGACAAAGTTTTTTTGAGCGCTCTGAAATCAAAGACATCATTAGTTATTTGCGCTTGATTGCAAATGCAGATGATGATCCTGCTTTTATTCGTGCAGTCACCACGCCACGTCGTGGAATTGGTCAAGCCACATTAGAAGTGTTAGGTAGCTTTGCAGGTCAGTGGCAATGCTCATTATTCGAAGCCGTATTCAAAGGTGGTTTAGAAGCCAAATTAGGTGACAGGCAGTTAGAACCATTACGTGCATTTTGTGATTTCATAAATCAGCTTGAATCACGTGCAGCGAGTGTAGGTGCTGCTGCAACAGGAGAAAATGCAGCAGCTGTCTTAGATGACATGATGAAAGAAATCAATTACGAAGCCTATCTCTATCAAACCTTTGACGATATGCAGGCGCAAGACAAATGGCAAAACGTATTAGATTTTGTTGACTGGCTAAAGCAAAAAGGGAATGGCGGTCGTGAAGGTGAAGATCTTGAAAAATCTTTATTAGAGCTTACCCAAATGGTCGCTCTCATGAGCATGTTAGAAGGTCGTGATCAAGATCCCGATGCAGTACGACTCTCCACGCTGCATGCAGCAAAAGGATTAGAGTTTGGTCATGTTTTTATGGTGGGTGTGGAAGAAGGCATACTGCCGCACAAAGGCGATCCTGATGCGCCAGCAGCAAGCATTGCAGCTCGTCTAGAAGAAGAGCGTAGACTTATGTATGTCGGCATTACACGTGCACAAAGAAGTTTGACGCTCACGTGGTGTAAAAAAAGGCGACGTGCACGCGATAGCGCACCCTGTGAAGTATCGCGCTTTATAAAAGAAATGCGTTTAGAAGAAGGCAATGCGGCGCCCAGTGAAGAAGAACAGCTTACACCACAGGATAGACTGGCAGGATTAAAAGCACTTTTACAAAAGCCGAAGGCAGCTTAAGTATGGGTGCGAGCGAAAAAAATAATCCGTCAGGCTTTCGTAATCCGCATAACTTGCCGACTAAAATTTGTTTACATTGTTCTCGCCCATTTGTATGGCGTAAGAAATGGCGTGCTACGTGGGATGCCGTGCAATATTGTTCAGATGCCTGCAGAAAGAATAAACATGAATCTCGAAGATAGACTCATCGCACTAGAAACTAAAATCACTGCGCAAGAAGATTTACTTGATGTGCTCAATCAAACCGTCTATCAACAACATAAAAAAATCGACGAGTTGGAAAATTTATGTATAACGTTGGCACGTCGTTTGGCCGACACAAATTACAACGATGGTGGCGCCTTGTTAGCGAATGAAAAACCTCCGCATTATTAATACTCAATTGATTATGGCTCGTGAAATAAATGAAAAAATTCTGGCTTCACTACGTACAGAGTTAAATCTACAAACAGCAGAATATCCTTGGGCTGAGTTGCAGCGACAGTTTGCGGCAGGTGGTGTGATTGCAGTCGATCCAGAACTTGACTTAGTCGATGTAGCGGCGCGCATCGCAGCTGATGACAAACAATCTGTAGAGCGCTGGATGGAAACTAAACAGCTATCCCAAGTTTTAGATGAACAAGCGCAGCAATGGTTAGACAACAACGCCATGCTTTGGACAGTAGTAGTCAAGCCTTGGATCTTGGTACAAGAAAGACGACACCCCTCGCGTCATTAATCTTTAATAATTAATTTATATGAGCCTAAGTTGGTTGATTACGAATGTGATTGCTGCATTAATGCTGCCACCTATGTTGATGGTCTTGATCGCATTGTTAGGCTTTGTTTTAGCACGTAGCTATAAATGGTTAGGCCGTGGTTTAGTCACAGTGGCATTTTTATTATTAGTCGTGTTGTCCACATCGGCCGGATCGAGTTGGTTAATTAGACCCTTAGAGGCAAAGTCTTTACCGCTCCTGTTTGTGAAAGAAAGTCAGGCGCAAGCGATCGTGATATTAGGTGGTGGACGTCTTTATACTGCACCGGATGATGATGGCCGCGATTTGCCGAACGCACAAACCTTATTACGATTACGTCGTGCAGCACAAATTCATCGGCTCACAAATTTACCAATTTTAGTCAGTGGAGGTTCACCAGAAATTGCTGCTGTGAGTGAAGCAGATTTAATGGCACGTTCACTGCAAGAAGATTTTCGTGTGCCTGTGAAATGGATAGAAGGAAGCAGTGATAACACGGCACAAAATGCACAACGTTCTGCAGAATTACTTAAAGCAGCAGGTATTAATCGAATTTTGCTTGTGACTGATGCAATGCATATGCCGCGCGCGAAAAATATTTTTCAAAGCAAGGGCTTGACTGTGACGCCTGCACCAACAGGCTTTCATGCACAAAATCCTTTAATGCCACATGATTTCATTCCTTCTGCCGGCGCTTTAAAAGACAGCCACTATGCCATGCATGAATGGCTGGGCTTGCTGTGGTATCGCCTACGACATGGCAGTGCTTGGTAATTTTAATAAGGTCATACAAACTAAATGCAAGACGAAAAAAAACCGACTTCAATAAGTCGGTTTTGTAATGCGCATAAAATTTATATGCGCATGGTTCGTATTACTTAACCGCTGCAATCATGTAATCAACTGCTGCTTTAACTTCTTCATCTGATACGTTTGCACCACCTTTGGCAGGCATCACGCCGGCCTTACCTTGATAGCCTTTGATGGCGTGGGTATAGAGTGTTTCCTTGCCCTGCGCCACACGCGCACTCCACGCTGCTTTGTCACCAAACTTAGGCGCACCGGCGATACCAGCACCGTGACAAGCTGAACATGCGGCTTCAAATATTTTTTTACCTGTATCTGCAGTAATTTTAACGGGAGCGGCAGTTGCACTCGCTGCTGGAACACTTGTCGCCGCTTGACTGCCAGCGCCAAATTGATAGCCTTCATCAGCAATCGGTTTGATACGAGCAGCAATCGATTCAGGTGATTGAGAATTTGAACCAGCGCCAGTTTTAGGCGCACCACCTACATACATCACCAATAAGACGATGATGGCAATCGGTATAACAAAGGCCGCAACTACAGTAGCGATTAATTGTGTTGGGGTTTTAATGGGTGACTCGTGCTCTTCGTGGGCTTCGCTCATGATTTCCTCTAATGCGTTTAAAGTCTTAGCCGGACAAGTCTCAAAATGCGAGAGACCAGCTTTAATAAACCGAATGCGTGAGATTCGACAAAGCATGAGATTATAGACGAAAGCCTGGGATTTGAGCCGTAGATCGCCCTTTTTGCGTGGACTGAGAAGTCGGAAAAAGGTATCCTTGCCGCGCTTTGACTAGTGTTTCCCGCGCGGCTGTAGCTCAGTGGATAGAGTATTGGCCTCCGAAGCCAAGGGTCGCTGGTTCGATTCCAGCCAGCCGCGCCAGCTTGTTTTTATACTGCCTACCTCGCACATGGCCTCAACCATAGAAAAAAGAATCGCCATGCTTGCCGATTCGATAAAAATTAGCGTCCTGCTGATAAAGGGATTTGCCTGACCACAAAGGGTTCGCGCGGTTGATCGGCTCGTACATCAACGACCACCAGATTTTTTTGCAAACCCCCTTGCACAACGACACGCGTGAGGTGATCCACGCGCGCACCATCTGCAGTCGTCATAGGATGATCAATTTTTAAAACATGGGTATCACCCTGTATCAATAACACGGGCTTATTCCAACGAATCACTTCTTCTTGAAAAGCAGCAAGCCAACTTTTAAATCCCGTGCTGTCTGCTTCCTTGCCACCCGCATAAAAAGTATCCGCTTGCATAGCAAACACGACTCCAAGATCACCACGCTTTTGTGCTTGCGCGAAAGTATCACGCATCCAAGCGATGTTCGCTTCATTGCGTAGATTAAATTCAATCGAAGAAGGTAAATCGAGTTGTAAATTATTATTTGATCCGACTATGTGTAGCGTTGCAAAGCTAAATTTATTTTGATGCCAGCGTCGATTTTCTATAAACAAGGCAAAGCGTGCATCATCAGATTGGATTTGCATAGCCAGTGGTTTTTTACCAAAGCTATTTTTATTTGCGAAAAAAATTCCGCGTATTTTTTCTAGTCGTTCCAAGGGGTCATACGCACCATTCGAAGTACGATGACAATCAGTCCATTCATTGTCGCCAGGTGTGTAAATCAAGGGTTGTGAAAAACGTTCGAATTGTTCGCGCACTGCTAAATAGATTTCATCTGAACACACACTAGATCCAGATTTAATATCACCCACATGAATAGTGAAAGCGAGTTTATTTTTATTCAACGTGTCAGTGACTGTGGTTAGTTCTGATAAGGGTCCGTAGGGTACATCGCCAATAGCAGCGAATGAAAATGACTGTGCAGACGCTGAAGAAAAAAAGCAACAAGCAGTAAAGAAAATGCTTACACAAAATAATTGGCGAGTGCGCATAGATAAATCACTTAAAGATAAAATATAAATATTATTGTAACTGGCTTTAAAAATAGCAGTTTAAAGAAAATTAATTTTTAATTAAATTAGGATGAAGTTCATCAAGTATTGCAGCACCATGCTCTAAAACAAAATAGCGAAATGCTTCAGCTGCTGCAGAATGATTGCGACGGTTGAGCGCTACCACATGCCAAGCCCGTGAAATAGGCGTTTCATCAATATCAAGCACGGCAATTTCACCATACTTCACTTCTAATCCAACTGTGTGTAGCGATACAAATGAAATACCTAGATTAGCTATGACAGCTTGTTTGACACTTTCATTAGATGACATCTCCATAGAAATTTGGGGAGTCAGACCACGATCATTTAAAAATCGTTGCATGATGGCGCGCGTACCAGAGCCCTCTTCACGCGTAATGATTTCCATCTGACTGAGCGCCATAGGGGAAATACTATTTTCAGAAGCGAGAAGATGTTTGGGGTTAGCGATAAAAGCATGGGGGTGTGCTGCAAAAGCTTCAATCCGTGTATCTAAATCTACGGGCGTGCGCCCCATAATCGCCAAATCAATTTCGCCATCACGTAATAGCGCCACCATCTGATCGCGATTTCTCACCTCGAGTTTTATCCGTACGCCGAAGTGATCTTCTTTAAAACGAGAGAGTAACTGCGGTAAGAAATATTTAGCGGTACTAACCAAGCCAATCTTGAGTATGCCGGCTTCTTTGCCTTGAAACCGCGTCAGTGTAGTTTCTGCATCGCGCATGGTTTCTATGATTCTCTTTGCGTAAACCAGAAAATACTCACCAGCGGTCGTCAATTCCACCCGTCTTCCCACTCTTGCAAAAAGCATAACGCCCATATCACTTTCTAGCTCTTTAATTTGCATGGAAATAGCAGGTGCTGTCAGGCTTAACTCAATAGCAGCCTTGTTAAAACTGTGATGTTTGGCTGCTGAAATAAAGACGCGCAACTGACGCATACTTAAATTTTTGAGAAGTTTTAATGTTTGCATAATTGCTACAGATAAGAAAAACTGACCATTAAATAAATAATTGATGAATTTACCTTAACTAACGGCTTCAGTACAGTTCGATCTTGCGCAAATAAGAATGCTTGCAGCCACTTGAAACGCTTAACGAATAACAGGAGAGCACATGAACAAACCCGTTGACGGTCGCATCACCGATATGAAAGAGCGCTACAAGGGTGGCGTATTGAAATACAAGCAAATGGGATATTGGCGTCCAGACTATGAGCCAAAAGAAACGGACTTCATCTGTGTATTTCGTATCACTCCACAAGAGGGCGTGGATGAAGTGGAAGCAGCAGCAGCGGTTGCTGGAGAATCATCTACCGCAACGTGGACTGTAGTGTGGACGGACATGCTGACTGCGCATGAAGATTATCAAGCAAAAGCATTTCGCGTTGATCGCGTTCCAGGCACAGGAGAAGGTACTGGCAAAGAAGCGCAATATTTTGCTTACATCGCTTACGATATTATTTTGTTTGAAGAAGGCTCGATTGCGAATGTCACAGCATCATTGATCGGTAATGTGTTTTCTTTCAAGCCGTTGAAAGCAGCGCGTCTGGAAGATATACGTATACCAGTCGCTTACTTGAAAACCTTCAAAGGTCCACCAACCGGCATTATTGTCGAGCGCGAGCGTTTAGATAAATTTGGTCGTCCATTACTCGGCGCAACCATGAAACCTAAATTAGGTTTATCAGGTAAAAATTATGGTCGCGTTGTATATGAAGGTTTAACCGGTGGATTAGATTTCACTAAAGATGACGAGAACATTAACAGCCAGCCATTTATGCATTGGCGTGATCGTTTCTTGTTCTGTATGGAAGCTGTTAATAAAGCACAAGCAAATTCCGGTGAAATCAAAGGCCATTACTTAAATGTGACTGCAGCGGACATGGAAGAAATGTACGCGCGTGCTGAATTTGCAAAGTCGTTAGGCTCCAACATCATCATGATTGACTTGATCGTAGGATGGACTGCAATCCAATCCATGTCTAATTGGAGTCGCAAGAACGACATGATTTTACATATGCATCGTGCAGGTCATGGAACTTACACACGTCAAAAAAATCATGGCGTTTCATTCCGCGTGATGGCTAAGTGGTTACGTATGGCAGGTGTAGATCATCTGCATGCAGGTACTGCAGTAGGTAAGTTAGAAGGAGATCCTATGACAGTACAAGGCTATTACAACGTATGTCGTGAATCACATAACAAACAAGATCTATCACGCGGTATTTTCTTTGAACAACCATGGGCTGATTTAAAGAAAGTCATGCCAGTAGCATCAGGTGGTATTCACGTAGGTCAGATGCATCAACTTATCGATTTATTCGGTGACGACGTAGTCTTGCAATTTGGTGGCGGCACGATTGGTCATCCAGATGGCATACAAGCAGGTGCGATTGCTAACCGTGTGGGCTTAGAGACCATGGTGAAAGCACGTAATGAAGGTAAAGACATCATCAATGACGGCCCTGACATTCTTAAACAAGCTGCAAAAACTTGTAAACCTTTAGAAAAAGCCTTAGAGACTTGGAAAGATGTGTCATTCAACTATACCTCTACTGACACACCAGACTTTGCTAATACACCGACTGCGTCGTAAGACAACTTAAAGGATAAAAAAATGCATATCACTCAAGGGCAGTTTTCTTTTTTGCCGCCACTAACTGATACAGAAATTCGTGCTCAAGTAGATTACGCGTTGAGTAAAGGCTGGGCATTATCAGTTGAATGGACCGATGATCCTCATCCACGTAACTGCTACTGGCATATGTGGGGCAATCCTATGTTTCAGATTAAAGATGGCGCAGCGGTTTTATTTGAAGTTAACGCATGCCGCAAAGAACACTCAGAGGTTTATATTAAAGTTAATGCGTTTGATAACACACGTGGTGTGGAATCTATGGTTATGAGTTTTATCGTACAGCGCCCAACAACTGAACCCGGTTTTGGTTTACAACGTACGGAAGATAATGGAAGAAGCATACGCTACACCACCTATAGCTATGCAACAAACAAACCTTCTGGCTCTCGTTATTAAGTAAAGAAAAAAGGACTCAGCCATGAATGCGCCAGACCAAGTTAAGTCTATTGATCTGCAAGAGATTTTGCGTGATGCAGATGTCGAGCCAGTAATGGCTCAGCTTGAAAATGAATTAATTGGACTGGCGCCAGTGAAAGCGCGCATACGTGAAATCGCTGCATTTTTGGTGGTATCACGTGCGCGCTCTGGCTTGGGTTTGGAAGCAGCAACACCGAGTTTACATATGTGCTTTTCCGGTAATCCTGGTACCGGTAAAACTACAGTGGCCATGCGGATGGCAGAAATTTTGCATCGGTTAGGCTATGTCCGTAAAGGCCATGTCATATCTGTAACACGTGATGATTTAGTCGGTCAGTACATAGGCCACACCGCACCCAAGACTAAAGAGATTTTAAAAAAGGCTATGGGCGGTGTTTTATTTATTGATGAAGCATATTACTTATATCGTCCTGAAAATGAACGTGACTATGGACAAGAAGCGATCGAGATTTTATTGCAAGTGATGGAAAATCATCGAGATGATTTAGTCGTGATATTGGCCGGTTATAAAGACAGAATGGACACCTTTTTTAAATCCAATCCAGGTATGTCATCACGCATTGCGCATCATATTGATTTTCCTGATTATAGCGAAAACGAGTTATTACAAATCACTGAAAAAATGGTGAATGGAATGAATTACCACCTAGACGAGGGAGCGCGTATCGCGATGGATGAATATATTCATTTGCGTCGTCAACAACCGCATTTTGCGAATGCTAGATCAATACGCAATGCACTTGATCGTGCGCGTTTGCGTCAAGCGAACCGTATCTTTAAGCGTGCAACGGGTACCGACTCCATGGTTACAAGTCAAGAACTGTCAACGCTGACTGCTGAAGATATACGTGCTTCACGTGTGTTTGGCGGTGGACTGTAACAAGCAATCGTAAGCGATAATATAAAAAAATAACTGGAGACAGAATGCATAACGGTCGCACTACGCTTTCAAAATTTCTAATTCAACAATTAAAAGGCTCACCCGAGTTAAGTGATTTAGCAGCGTTATTGGTTGATATTGCAGCAGCAGTAAAAGCGATATCAGCAATGACTGCTAAAGGCGAGTTAGGTGATGTGTTGGGTAGTTTGGAAACACAAAACGTACAAGGTGAAATACAAAAGAAACTCGATGTCATGTCGAATACGGCATTCGTCAATACCTTTGCTTTAGGTGGTTTAGTGGCGGGCTTAGCATCAGAAGAAATGGATGATCCGGTCGTGATTGAAACGCAAGATGAGCCCGGTCGTTTTCTTGCGATTTTTGATCCACTCGATGGCTCTTCAAATATTGATATTAATGTTTCCGTTGGTTCTATATTTTCAGTCTTACGCGCACCGCAGGGTCGCGCACCTGAAGTCAAAGACTATTTGCTAAGCGGTCGTGAACAAGTAGCAGCTGGCTATGCTATCTACGGTCCATCAACCATGTTAGTGCTCACTGTAGGTAAGGGTACACATGGATTTACACTCGATCGTGAAGTCGGCAATTTCATACTCACGCATCGTGATATGCAAATACCCGAGGATACGAGTGAGTTTGCCATCAATGCTAGTAATGAACGTTTCTGGGAGCCGCCGATACAACGCTATGTAGCTGAATGTAAAAATGGACGTACGGATGTACGTGGTCGTGATTTCAATATGCGTTGGATAGCAAGCATGGTGGCAGACATACATCGTATTTTGTTGCGCGGTGGTGTGTTCATGTACCCAAAAGATACGAAAGATCTATCTAAGCCAGGCCGCTTGCGTTTGATGTATGAAGCTAATCCTATGAGCTTTGTGGTTGAACAAGCGGGCGGTATAGGTTCAACGGGTCGTCAACGCATACTGGATATTCAACCAGAGCAAATACATCAGCGGGTACCAGTCATCATAGGCTCACGTAATGAAGTTGATCGCATAGAGCGCTATCACCTAGATTATGAGAGTGGCTCGGATGAGCAATATAAATCGCCCTTATTTCAAGAGCGCTCACTGTTCGCTAGCTAATAATTATTTTAGGAGTTATCTGTGTCAGTTAAGCATCCTATTGTTGCTATCACCGGTTCATCTGGTGCAGGCACCACAACGGTTATGAAAAGCTTTCAACATATTTTTCGTCGAGAAAAAATTAAGGCGCAAATTCTAGAAGGTGATTCCATGCATAGATTTAATCGCATGGAAATGCGTGCTGCTATAAAAAAAGCACACGATGAAGGTAATCAAGCATTCAGTCACTTCGGACCAGAAGCAAATTTATTGCCTGAACTAGAACAAGTTTTTAAACAATTTAGCGAAACCGGTACCGGCAAAGTTCGTAAGTACATACATGATGCGGATGAAGATAAAGAGTTTGGCCAAGAGTCAGGAACCTTCACGCCTTGGACTGACATGGAGCCAGGCGCTGAGGTTTTGTTTTATGAAGGTCTGCATGGAGGTTATGTAGGTGATGACGCAAATGTGGCTCAGCATGTCGATTTATTAGTTGGCGTTGTGCCGATTATTAATCTGGAGTGGATACAGAAACGCCATCGTGATCAAAGAATGCGCGGCTATTCACAGGAAGCCGTACTCGATACGATATTACGTCGTATGCCTGATTACATGCGCCATATTTGCCCACAGTTTTCACGTACGCACGTAAATTTTCAACGTGTGCCGACTGTAGACACCTCTAATCCTTTCATAGCAAATGATATTCCTAGTGCAGATGAAAGCATGGTGGTGATTCGTTTTGCTAATCCTAAAGGCATAGACTTTGGCTATCTCACTTCCATGTTGCATGATTCTATGATGACGCGTCCTAACACCATCGTAGTACCTGGCGGGAAAATGGGTTTAGCTATGCAATTAATTTTTACACCGATGATATTGCGCTTAATCGATAAAAAACGCCGCGCTTAAATAGAAAGATACGTCGCTTGCATGAATCATAGCGACGTATTTTTTATTTTCTATGACGCTACGCATAGGTAGCGCTAATGACATCAGAAATTCAGAAAGCTCAACATGGAAACTGCGCAAGCATCGCAACGCGAACTTGCTAATGCGATTAGATTTCTTGCTATTGATGCTGTTAATCAAGCTAAGTTAGGCCATCCTAATTTCTGGCGCAAGTATGTGGGACTTAGAGGTGCAGTGATAGGCGTTGCTCGCTTTGGTGAGTCTGCTCCTGCTGCACAAGTTTATGAATTGTTGGGTGTGACTACTGCAAAATTAATCGCAGCAGTTTAAGGAGAAAAAAATGGCACTTGTCATGTATGACTTAGATGGTACCTTGCTTGATACTGCGGCAGAAATTTTAGAAGCTGTGAATCTAACTTTGCAAGAATTTAATCACACCTTGGTCTCTGAAGAAGAAGTGCGACGTTGGATAGGTCAAGGTACGGGATGGTTAATGCAAACCGCTTGGAAGGAAAGCACGGGTCCTGAGGCTTCATCGTGGGATGCTGTCATGGCGCGTTTTATTGTTCATTATGAAGCGACTGCCGGCACATCCAGCACCGCTTTTCCATTTGTACTAGAAACATTACAAAAAGCGCGTGACTATGGCATTAAGCAAGCAATCGTGACGAATAAAGAAAAACGTTTTACGGATCGCGTATTAGAAAAACATGGATTAACAAAAGCATTTGATTTGATTATTTGCGGTGATTCATTAAAAGTAAAAAAGCCGCATCCCGATGTGATTCATCATTGTCTGAAGGTGTTAGAGGAAACCGCGGCAGCTAGCTTGTTTGTCGGAGATTCACAGACAGATGTATCTACTGCAAAAGCTGCCGGTGTGATTTGCTGGGCGGTTCCTTATGGCTATAACCATGGCAGGCCGATTGAAGAGACGATGCCAGATCGTGTAGTGCCTGATATTCGTGATGTGCCCAATTATTTTAAGCACATGTAATTCATCGATTAAAAATTTCAGCATTATTTACGGAGAAGTTCAGATGGCACTTATCTCATTACGTCAATTACTTGACCATGCTGCAGCTAAAAAAGTGGTACGCGATCGTTTTGAGTCCTTTGGTTGTGCAGGTAAAGCCGCAACCATACGCCCCATGCATTTAGACAAAATGGCAGAGCTCTATGTCAAAGGCAGCTTGCGCGCACAGGTGCATTAAATATGATTACATTGGGTCAGCATAAATGTGTTTTATTTGATGTCGATGGCACGATTGCAGAGACAGAAGGACAAGCACATTTGCCTGCTTTTAATTTGGCATTGCAAGATGCTGGATTGTCATGGCTTTGGAATAGAGCTGATTACAAACATCTATTAAAAACAACCGGCGGCTTTGAAAGACTCATGCGTTATGCACAAGAGCATGGCGCAGATGCTGAAGCGATGCGAGAACAGTTAAGTGCAGCACATAAAGTAAAAAACGTTTTTTTTGCACAAATTCTTGCTGCAGGTACCGTACCTGCTCGTACTGGTTTACGCGAACTCATCATGGCTTTGGCGCGTGCAGATATCAATTGGGGAGTCGTGACGACAACCAGTCGATCTAATTGGGAAGCACTGTGGCGTTATTCGCTTGCGCCTTTAGGCTTACCTTCTCCTGTGGTGATAGTGTGTGGTGAGGATGTGAGCAAGAAAAAACCCGATCCCGAAGCCTATCAACTGGCTTTAAAACGTTGTGGCTTACCTGCACAAGCTTGTATTGCGATTGAAGATTCACGTAACGGATTGATATCAGCACAAGCGACAGGATTAGAAGTCGCTATTGTGAAGAGTGAATTTTTTGCAGATGAAGATTTTACTGGCGCAGCACTAGTTGTGAACGAGCTTACAGATCTGGCAGATAAAGTGCGTGTATTAACAAAATAATTAAAACGGACCATTCAACTTAACAATAGTCCAATTCAGATAAGCAGCGATAGCAACCCAAGTCAAATATGGCAAGAGCAATAAACTAGAACGTTTTGCATATGGCCATGTTAATACTGCCATAGTTAATACAGATAACCATAAGAGAGCGACTTCGATTAATGCAATATCGGGTCGCTTCATATAAAAAAACAGTATGCTCCATAAAACATTGAGCACACAGTTAATCGTTAGGGCAGACATAAACAAACCGCGCTGACGACCATTTCCACGTCGCCATGCGCGTACACCAGCCATACCAGTAAAAATATAAATCATGGTCCACATAGGACCAAACAGCCAATCAGGTGGTTGCCAAGCTGGCTTGGTCAGCTCCAAATACCACGGGCCAATTTCAGTAGCTAGACCACCTATCATACCTACCGCCACGGCAATCAGTATGGCGACAAGTATGGGTTTCTTGCTGATGCCCGTGTTGGTTTCTGTTTGATTCAAACTTTTGTCATTCCTAGTAGATGGCCCATATCTTTGAAAAAGATTTTCACATGGGCTAAAGGATCTTTTCTCACTAACTTTTTATTCATATACGATTCAAAAGTCAGTCTTTGAACATCACGATCTTCGCACATAGCAACGAAACGTTCGCGACGCTTATCATTCGAGTACCAGAAGTATTGCATGATACCCAATACAAAAAATACCGTGCGATGATCTTTCATAAAGCGCTTACGTGCTTTTGCTAAAGCCTTCACATTGCCTGTTGCGAGTAATTCTTCTACTGAATCAGCGGCAAGTCTTCCGCCTTCTAAGGCATAGTAAATACCTTCACCAGAAGCAGGAGCAACAACACCTGCTGCATCACCGGCCAACACCACATTTCGTCCATTGTCCCAACGTGGTAAAGGTTTCATAGGCAATGGCGCACCTTCACGGCGTATAGTTTCAGCACCAGCTAAGCCAACGGTGGAGCGCAGTGAGCTAGTTGCGTTACGCAATGAAAAACCTTTATCTGCGCTACCGGTTCCTATACTTAAGGTATCACCATGTGGGAACACCCAGCCATAAAAATCGGGTGATAAATGTCCCTGATAAAAAACATCACAGCGCGTGTCATCATAATCATGCGGCCTCAACGCAGGGGCTTTTACGATTTCATGATAAGCAAATACATACTTAGTTTTTTCTGCGCCCGGTATGGTTTGTTTTGCGACAGCTGACTTTGCACCATCTGCACCTATGATAGTTTTAGCGCGAACAGAATGGCGCGTGCCATCATGCCCATCTTCATATTCCACGATACTAGTGCCATCGCTATCAGTACTAATCAAATCAAATTTGCCATTACGACGAATCGCACCACAAGACGCAGCACGTTCACGTAACCACTCATCAAAAACTTCACGATCCACCATACCGACGTAACCGTTTTCAATCGGGATATCAACTTTTTTATTCGATGGTGCGATCATGCGTGCCGAACGTGCTTTCGCTACCAGTAAATGATCCGGAATATCAAAATCACGAATCGCACGCGGAGGTATAGCGCCACCACAAGGTTTGATACGACCTGCACGGTCGAGTAATAAAACTTTACGACCGCGACGCGCTAAATCATGTGCTGCGGTTGCACCTGCAGGACCACCACCCACCACTACCACATCAAATTGTTCTGTCTCTTGCATTGCATCCTCCATTAAGGTGCGCGTGCTGTTATGTTGTGAAAAAAATTATGAAAAAGAAGCTTGCGCTATACCATGTGCTGATTCATTTTTATGGCGCGCATCCATACTGATACGTGAAGCAAGTAAAGCAGATAAAACAAATAGCATAGCTTCTGCAGCAAACACACTGCCATAAGCAATACCAGTTGAAGCAATCAACCAATGTGCGAGATCACTGGCTGCAGTACCAATCAGTCCACCAAATCCAAATGCAATCGCTTGTGCTGCACCCCACAAACCCATGCGTACACCTTCACGTGCAGTACGACCTTCGGTTGCGAGCCGCATCATTTGACCAATGGCTGCAATAGAAAATACACCATTCGCTGCGCCCATTAAAAACACATTAGCTTTCAATGGCCATGGCTGTCCTACATAACCTGCAATGGCGAGACCAGCTAAGGCGAGTGCAGAGACGAGACATCCACCTACACACCAAGTGCGTAATGAACCAAATTTTGAATTTGCAAAGCGACTACCTACTAACGCAACGAGTATCATGCCTAGCAACACACCACCATGTTGCACACCAGAGAGACTAGTTGACTCACCAGGAGTAAAACCAAAGACTGTTCCAGCGAATGGTTCAAGAATTAAATCTTGCGCGCTGTAAGCCAACATAGAAATAAAAATAAAGATAGTGAACTGACGTGCAGCAGATTCTTGCCAGACTTCTTGTAAGGCAGTGCGAAAACTTACGGAATGAGATGTAGTCGTAGTAGTTGCAACATGATGGCCTTCTAATTTAAATAGCGCTAAGGCAGT
>JBEDCU010000043.1:0-4902 GCA_041176585.1 Pseudomonadota bacterium | reverse complement strand
ATAAACAACGGATTATTTGGGACTGAGATTGGTAGGTCGTGCTTTGTATTTATATGCCGGACGTACGATTACGCTGCACTAATCGTTCCTACAAAGTCAATATATGGCTTAATTAATTACGCAATCGTTTAGCATATCGTAATCGTAAATCATCATATTTAATAAAAATAAAAAAGGTAAGTAGCTAGGTAGGTACGATTAGCGTAGCGTAATCGTACGCAATCCTATCTAATAAAAATCATCAACCCTTGGATTCACTTCTTCCAAGTAGGATCACGTTTTTCTATAAAGGCTTGCACGCCTTCTAAGGCAGCTTCATCCATCATATTGCATGCCATGGTTTGGCCTGCTAACTGATAAGCAGCATCGATGCCCATTTCTAGCTGTCGATAAAACAGTTGCTTACCCATGGAGATGGCGACTGCAGGTTTAGCTAAGATACTGTTAGCGATTGATTCAATTTCTTCATCCAGAAATTCCAGTGGCACGACACGATTAACTAGTCCACGATCTAAGGCAGTGGCGGCATCTATAAAGTCGCCGGTTAAGAGCATTTCCATGGCTTGTTTGCGTGAAATGTTACGTGAGAGTGCCACTGAAGGTGTGGCGCAAAATAAACCGTAACTCACACCTGAAACTGCAAAGCTCGCTTCTGTGGCAGCCACTGCTAAATCACACATAGCGACTAACTGACAACCTGCTGCAGTAGCTAAACCTTGTACGCGCGCGATCACTGGTTGCGGCATGGTTTGTATGGTGTGCATCATTTTGCTGCATTGGTCAAATAATTTTTTATAATAGGCGTTGGAAGGTTCTGCACGCATTTGCTTTAAGTCGTGACCAGCACAAAATGCTTTACCTTCAGCAGCCAATATCACTACACGTACTTGTGGATCAGTTGTGATTTTATTTAACTCAGCCTGCAATGCTGTCATCATTTCTTCTGACAGAGGATTAAATTTATTTGGACGATTGAGTGTGAGTGTGACAACGCCGCCTGTTTGCTGGCGCAATACATAAGGCAGTTCAGTTGCGGAGTGAGTTTGATTCATGTTGTTTTCCCGGACGAATACAGTTTTATTCTGACTCTTGTTCTGTAGGTTGTTCACCTAATAAAACTGGTGGCACATAATTTTTTAATAGTTCTATTCTGCTTGCGGGTGTTTCTAGACTAATGCGTCCTAATGCGCCACTGCGATAATCTAACAGTAATGTATGCGCTGATTTTTCAAAATCAGGCTCCCCACCTTTTAAGCGATAACTACGTTTTGCTGCAATGGCTTCAATCACTCCTACTGCATCTGAATCTGGCTTTACACCATAGCGTGCTGCGAGCAGTGTTGGATAACGCTCTAATAATACTCCTGCTAAAAACACAGCGACTTCTTCTTCGATCACTGCATTCACACCGATAGCATGACTTGCTGCGAGCATTAATCCATCAGTAGGGTGTGCAATCTTAGGCCACAACATGCCCGGTGTATCGATCAATACCATGTTATTGCCAAGATATAGCCGTTGCTGTGTTTTTGTGATGGCAGGTTCATCACCAACTTTTGCAACGCGTTTTTTTAACAAGGCATTCATGAGAGTAGATTTACCGACATTCGGTATGCCCATGATCATCATGCGTAATGGCTTCAATGCTGTACCACGATGCTGAGCTAGTTTCATGCATAGCCCCGGCACTTTAGCGACATCGGATTGTGATTTACAGGAGAGTGCTACGGCATGCACGCGCGGCTGACTGGCGTAATACGTTAACCATGCTTTAGTTGCAGCAGGATCAGCGAGATCACTTTTATTCAAGATTTTTAGACAAGGGCGCTGACGTGCATTGCGCAGCTCTTCTATCATGGGATTGGAGCTTGCTTGCGGTAGACGTGCGTCCATCACTTCAATCACCAGATCGACTTTTTCCATGGACTCTGCTGCCTTGCGGCGTGCAGCATTCATGTGACCGGGGAACCATTGTATGGACATGTGCGTCTTTACTCTCTGAAAACCAGTATTTTACTCGTAGTGAGCATGACTTATGCCAGACTTGCCAAGCTACGAATATGCGCTACTGCACTACGTGCCAATGCTGAGAGTTTATAACCCCCTTCAAGACAACTGACGATTCTGCCGTGGCTATAACAATCTGCGATTTGCATTATTTGCTTGGTCATCCAAGCGTAGTCAGATTCAACTAATCCCATCTGGGCTAAATCATCTTCGCGATGTGCATCAAAGCCTGCAGAGATAAAAATCATTTCTGGTTGATGTGCATGCAGTGCGGGTAGCCAGTGCTGTTGCAAAACTTCGCGCGTAGCATCACCGCGTGCATAAGCTCGTAAAGGAATATTCACCATATTGATAGGCTTCATCCCTTGCGGATCTGCGCCGCTATAGGGATAGAGTGGATGCTGAAAAAAACTCACCATCAATGCACGCGTATCGTTGTGAAATATATCTTCTGTTCCATTTCCATGATGGACATCAAAATCAACGATAGCGATGCGCTTTAATCCACAAACATCAAGCGCATAACGCGCTGCAATCGCTACATTATTAAATAAACAAAATCCCATAGAGTGAGTCGAGGTTGCATGATGACCTGGAGGACGGATAGCACAAAATGCATTCTCGATTTCACCATCGATGACAGCTTGTGTCGCTGCGACAGCGGCACCTGCAGCACGTAATGCCGCATGCCAGCTATAGGGATTGATCGCGGTATCGGGTTCGAGTTCAAAATACGTCAATACATGATCGAGTGTGCCGCCATACTCTACTGGCGTATGTGATCGTATACGCTCTATCACTTCAGGGCTATGCACTCGTAAGATATGGTCTATCTCTGCCAACGGAGCAGATCGATATTCCAGAAAAGGCGCTGTTTGGCTTGCAATCAGTTGATCTTCAATGGCAGAGAGTCGTTCTGGTGCTTCTGGATGCCAAGACCCCATTTCATGGAGCTTACAATCAGGATGGGAATATAGTGCTGTGGTCATGTTGATAGACATTATGCACTAGCTCTCTATGCTTTCCCTTACGCTAAATGTGCGGTGCAAAACTGCCGGAGAATGAAAATATTTGTCATTCCGATAATCAAATTTTCACCTTTAATTTAATGCTGATATGTCGATGTATCAGTGGGGCGATGCTCTATACTCACGCACCAAACTAGCCATCATTATTTTTAAAATCTATGTCGAATAATTTTTTCTCTCGCTGTCTGCTATTTGTAGCAATGCTCTGTATTTTGTCATTGAGTGGTTGGTCGCAAGATGCTCTCGCTAAGAATAAGCCTCAAAAAATAAAACGTTCTGCTACTCCTAAAAAAGCCGTCCATAAAAAAACTGTACATGAAGAGGAATACACACGCTTTTCTGATTGGAGTGCTGCCGCTGCGTTCATCGATGAGATGCATGATAAACATGGGTTTGATGCGACTGAATTACGCAAGCAGCTCAATCGTGCACATTTTTTAGAAAATGTTGTACAGCTGATTAATCCACCTCCGCCGACTAAATTAAAAAACTGGACAGTTTATCGCCAACGATTCATTGAGCCTGTGCGTATTAAAGCAGGCATCGCATTCTGGGATAAATATGAATCACAACTTGCCAGTGCTGAATCTGAATACGGCGTACCTGCAGAAATTATTGTAGGCATCATCGGTGTAGAAACACTCTATGGTCGTATGGCAGGAAAAATTCGTGTGATGGATGCTTTAACTACTTTAGCTTTTGCTTATCCTAAAACTGCGAATCGTGATGCACGTATGGCGTATTTCAAAAGCGAGTTAGAGCAAACTTTACTCTACGCTCGTGAAAATAATATCGATCCTTTTTCTTTGCTAGGATCCTATGCTGGCGCTATAGGCTGGCCACAATTCATGCCGGGCAGCATACGTCGCTTTGCTGTTGATTATGATGGCGATGGACAAATAGATTTAAGAAATTCACCATCCGATGCGATTGGAAGTGTAGCGAGTTTTTTATCGCAACACGGTTGGAATAAAAATGCTCCACTCATTTCCCCCATCACAGAAATTTCATCAGATGATGCACGCTGGCAGCCTATGCTTGGGAAAAGTTTAGAGGCAGAATATTCAGTCGATACGTTTAGGCTAGCGGGTGTGGTTGCGAGCGATGCGCAAGATAAATTTTTATATGGCTTAGTCGATCTTCAAGATGGAGAAAGACCTACTCTTTATTGGTTAGGTAGCGAGAATTTTTTTGCTATTACAAAATATAATCGTAGTTTTTTCTATGCGATGTCCGTTATAGAATTGGGCAGTGCGGTAAAAACTCAACGGTTAAAATAATGTTCATATAGTTATATGCCCTCTGTTGACACAGCACGCATTATTCAAGAAACGCAAGCATGGCTACAACATGCAGTGATAGGACTGAATTTATGTCCTTTTGCTAAATCTGTTTATGTAAAAAATCAAATCGACTACCAAGTGAGTACCGCTTCTGATGAGAATGTTTTATTGGATGAGCTTAAACTTGCGCTGATTAGATTAACTGAAATTCCTGCATCGACGATAGACACTAGCCTACTCATACATCCTTATGTTTTGCAGGATTTTTTAGATTACAATGACTTTCTATATCAAGCAGATGATCTACTGCATGATTTAAAACTAGATGGCGTTTTACAAATTGCCAGCTTTCATCCTGATTATCAGTTTGCTGATGCAAACAAAGAAGATATTAGTCATTGCACCAATCGCTCTCCTTATCCCATGTTGCATTTGTTAAGAGAAGATAGTCTCGATCAGGCTATTTCTGCAAAACCAGAATGGGAAGAGATAGTCGAAAATAATATTGCAACGATGAATAATTTAGGATGGAAAGGTTGGGAAGAATTACAAAAGAAAATATATGAATAGAAGAAATATTGAAT
>JBEDCU010000042.1:0-16799 GCA_041176585.1 Pseudomonadota bacterium | reverse complement strand
GAATGTTTTCTTTGGTAAGGTAAAATCACGGCTAAGAGTCTAAAAAGGATGCATCATGAGTAATAGAAATATTAGTGAATCTTTAGATCAACTCTTATCCAATAATAAAGATTGGGCAAAGAGAATGATTTCTAAAGACCCAGAGTTTTTTAAGAAACTTGTTGCCCAGCAGTCTCCAGAATTTCTTTGGATAGGTTGTTCAGACAGTAGAGTGCCTGCAAATGAAATTGTGGGGCTATTGCCGGGCGAATTATTCGTACATCGTAATGTTGCGAATGTGATAGTTCATACAGACTTAAATAGTCTGTCTGTTTTGCAATTTGCTATTGATGTTTTGGGAATTAAACATATTATTGTTTGTGGGCATTATGGTTGCTCTGGTGTACATGCAGCTTTAGAAAGACGTCGCGTAGGTTTGGCCGATAACTGGTTAAGGCATGTACAGGACGTACACCAAAAACATGAGCGCTATTTGGGTGAGGTTTTACCTTCCAAAGAAAGACGCGATAGATTATGTGAGCTCAATGTTTTAGAGCAGGTGATTAATGTTTGTCAGACTACGATAGTGCAAGATGCATGGGAGCGTGGGCAAAAACTTACCGTACATAGTTGGGTATACAGTCTTGAAGATGGGATAGTGCGTGATCTAGGCATGGCTGTCAGTCAGGCAGAGTCATTGACACCACAATTCGAAGCGAGTTTATTACGCTATCAATAAGCAGTGCCAATATGTAGTACGGATAAGCAGTACGGATTTGCAGAGTGATGATTTTTATTCAGTCCGCATGTTGCATAATTTTGCAATTAGAAACTATGCTCCGCACTAGGAAAGCTTAGGTCTCGTACTGCTTGCACATAGTGTTGTATTGCTTCTTCTATGCTGTGTGCTGACTCCATGAAATTTTTCACAAATTTAGCTTTATGTCCTGGAAACACGCCCAGCATATCGTGCATCACTAAAACCTGTCCTGAGCAATCCACACCAGCTCCGATTCCTATAGTTGGTATGCTCAGCTGATTTGTAGTTTGCTTAGCTAAGTCAGTAGGAATGGCTTCTAATACGAGTAAGGATGCGCCAGCTTCTTGTAAGGCTAAGGCATCATGCGCGAGTTGTTGTGCTGATTCTGTGGTTTTTCCTTGTACCTTAAAGCCACCTAATTGAAAAACTGATTGTGGTGTAAGACCTAAATGTGCGCACACTGGTATGCCACGTTCGACTAAGAATTGAACAGTGGGGACTAGCCAGCTACCGCCTTCACACTTAACCATCTCAGCGCCATTTCGCATTAGAATGACAGCGTTTTCAAAAGCTTGTTCGGGTGTGCCATAACTTCCAAAAGGCATATCAGCCAAAATCAGAGAAGAGCGCACAGCACGTGCCACACTTTTTACATGATAAGAAATATCTTCTAAGGTGACTGGTAATGTTGAGTCATGACCCTGACACACCATGCCGAGTGAATCACCGATCAAAAGAACATCGACTTGATTGCGATCCATAAGCGCTGCAAAGCTCGCATCATAACAAGTCAGCATAGCTATTTTTTCGCCTTTTTGCCGCATAGTGGCGAGTGTGCTTATAGAGATTTTTTTTCTCATGTCTTTATCATTAGGATTCGAATACGAGGACATGCTCACTCTCCGCGATTAAAAAATTCACGCTTGCCGCGCATGGAAAAAATTCTCTGCATGAGTAGATCAAAATCTTCACTACTCTCTACAGGATTAAGATGTTCAGTATTTACAATTAATAAAGGCGAAGTATCGTAATGATGGAAAAAACGACTATAACTCTCACACACACGCTCTAAGTAATTTTCTGAAATCGCCTCTTCACTTTGTACACCACGTCTGCGTATACGTTCATTTAAGGTAGCAGGTGCAGCCTGTAAGTAAATCACTAAATCAGCGCGTGGTGAGGCTTGATTAAAGTGATCATACAACTGACGATAAAGATGAAGCTCATCATCATCCAAAGTTAAGGTGGCAAAAATAGGATCTTTTTCAATCAGAAAATCGGACACTACTGGAGCAGAAAATAAATCTCCTTGGGTTAGGTCACGTAACTGATTCATACGTTGAAAAAGAAAAAACATTTGAGTAGGTAAAGCATAGCGTGCAGCATCACGATAAAACTTTTCTAGAAAAGGATTTTCTTGCGGTTGCTCAAGCAAAGTTTGAGCGCCAATTGCTGCAGCAATACGCTTAGCTAAGGTGGTTTTGCCGGCGCCTATAGGGCCTTCTACAACGATATAGCGATATTTTTCGATCTGCATAAAGTTATCCGATTTTTTGCAATAACGTGATTCATCTAGTGTGGGTGGAGAGTGGCTGGACTAGCAGTTTTTGTATGCGCTGATCACTGAGTGAAGGTAAAAAATCACTCGCAAAACCTTTTTCCGGAATGGTAATGTCTGGCGCAATTTCCAATAAAGGGTGTAGTACAAAAGCACGTTCTGTCATTCTGGGATGGGGCAGACTTAATGATGCTTGGTTAATAATCTCATCAGCATATAAAAGTAAATCTAAGTCTAGTGTGCGTGGTGCATTCGGAAAAGGACGTTCTCTACCAAAGGCAAGTTCTATAGCTTGGCAATGACTTAATAAAGCTGCTGGGCTGAGTGTGGTATCGATTGCGACAACAGCATTCATAAAATCATTTCCGCTTGCTTCATAAGGCGCACTTTGAAAAAAAGAAGAAGTTTTACGTAGCTGCGACTGCGGTAATTTTTCTAAAGCTGCAATTGCAGCATGCATCATAGCGAGTGAATCGCCAAGATTTGAACCTAGTCCAATATATGCCTTAGCCGCGTGCATTAAGTAGCACTTTCTGGAGACGTATTTTTTTGACGTGGGCGGTGTGTTCTGCGCCGTCTTTTTTTGTTTGCACTCGAAGGAGCAAGCGATGTTTGTTGTGTATTCATTAAAATGTCACGATCTTCTTCATCGGCTATCATGAAAGAAGTCCACCATGTACCGAGCTCTTCTTCTATTTCACCTGAAGCGCAGCGTAGTAGAAGAAAATCATAACCAGCGCGTAAGCGTGGATGTTCGAGTAATTTATAAGGCGAGCGTCCTACTCGTCGCAAAAAGCGCGGCTGCATTGCCCAAATGTCGCGCATATCACTTGTAATACGTCGTTGTAATGCTAGTTGTTCTGCTTGACCATCTAGTACATCATCAGCTGCGAGATGTAAGGCAGGTATAGTTAATTCACCCGCTGCTTGATAGGCCTGCCATTTTTCTAATACTTGATGCCAGAGTAAAGCTGCGAATAAAAAACCAGGTGAAACGGGTTTGCCCTGACGTATGCGTTCATCTGTATTAGATAATGCGAGTGTGACAAATTTTTCACCGAGTGGCTGTTCTAGTACTACATCTAATAGCGGCAATAAGCCATGATGTAAGCCTTCTTGACGCAACTGACGCAGACATGCCATAGCGTGCCCACTCATGAGTAACTTCAGCATCTCATCAAATACACGAGCAGAGGGCACATTGTTGATCAAGGGCGCCATCACAGAGATGGGTTTGCGCGTCTCTGCTGCAATTTTAAAATTCAGTTTCGCTGCAAAACGTACTACACGCAGCATGCGTACGGGATCTTCACGATAACGTGCTTCAGGCACACCAATGATACGCAGCGTTTTATTTTTTATATCTGCAATACCACCGTGATAATCGAGTACGGTTTGGGTAGAGGGATCGTAATACATGGCATTAATAGTGAAGTCACGACGCACTGCATCTTCATGTTGCTCACCAAAAGTGTTATCGCGTAAAACACGACCATGTTCATCTTTTAGTGCACCTTCCATTGCACTACCTCTAAATGTGGTGACTTCGATGAGTTCTTGTCCAAAAATCACATGCACAATTTGAAAACGTCGTCCTATGATGAAAGCACGACGAAATAAACGTTTCACTTCTTCAGGTGTGGCATTGGTAGCGACATCAAAATCTTTAGGTTTTATGCCTAATAGCAGATCACGTACTGCACCGCCAACAACAAAGGCTTTGAAACCTGCTTGTTGCAAGGTATTGGTAACTCTGACTGCATTGGACGATAAGAGCGATGGATTAATCGCGTGCTGTTTAGAACCTAGTACGAGAGGTGAGGTGTTGCTAGGTGCAGCGTGTGCTCCACCAAATAGACGACGGATAAATTTATTAATCATTAAATAAATTCAGTGTAGGCCAGCCGTGTTCTTGTGCATGCGCTGCTAAGAGCGCATTCGGATTCGTTGCAATCGGATGCGTTACAACGGACAACAGCGGAATATCATTTTGTGAGTCACTGTAAAAAAAACTTTGATTAAAGTCTTGCAATGATAACTGCATGGATTCTAACCATAGTTTGGTATTCACCACTTTACCTACGCCAAAGGGAGGCGTACCTACAAGGCGGCCGGTAATCTCACCGCCATCAGAAATTTCTGGTTCAGCTGCAATTAAATGTGTCACACCAAATGCTTGAGCGATAGGGCCGGTAACGAAACGATTGGTTGCAGTAATAATGGCAATCAGATCACCTTGCTCTTGATGTTTATTGACTAGTGCAAGTGCAGCAGGTTGGATTGCCGGTTGTATGACTTCATGCATAAATTGCGCATGCCATGCATCTAATTGAGACCGAGCAAAGCGCGCCAGAGTTCCGAAAGCGAATTCCAAATATTCAATCGGATCTAAGGTGCCGTTCTGATATTGCGCATAAAAAACTGCATTGCGTGCAGCATGTGCTTGTGCATCGACTGCACCTATTTTGCATAGAAATTGTCCCCATTCATAATCTGAATCTAGGGGTAAGAGCGTGTTATCAAGATCGAAAAGTGCGAGATTCATAAGGGATCCGGCGTGTCATCTAATTCAAGCAACTCACGCAATAAGGGAACCGTGATGGCCCGTTTAGTCTCTAGAGAATAGCGATCTAAGGCTTGTAACATGGCTGTTAGCGATTGCATATCACGTCTAAAGTGCGTCAGAAGATAGGGTATCACGCCAGTCGACAAATGTAGTCCTCGTGCCTCGGCGGATAAACTGAGTGCTGCAATTTTTTCTTCATCACTTAGGCCGTGTAATTGATAGATTAATCCCCAGCCTAAACGTGTACGTAAATCTTCCCGTAATTGCAGTTGACTAGGTGGGTGAGTGGCGGTTGCAATCAATGCACCACCATTTTCACGGATTTGATTAAACAATCCAAAGGCAGCGATTTGTACTTCAGGGCTAAACGCTTCGCAATCATCTAAGAGATAGAGATGATAATTTTCTGAAAAATCGAAATCACTAGCAGCACTATCCGCTGTCAAATAAAGCGCAGATGTTTGCTCTTTGAGTGCATGTAATAAATGCGATTTACCGCTGCCTGCTTCACCCCAAATCATGACAAAGCGTTTATCCAGATTCAAATCTGCAGCGTGACTGAATTGCGAAATCAATGCCGCTAATTCCTGATTTCTGCCGACAACAAAATTATCCAGCGTTTGCGGTTGGGACACATCCCATTCAAGCAATAACTGCCTCATGACTGACCATAAAAAGGACTTTGTAGATAGTGCTCACGTAAGCGTTTCACTATCACGGAAAGAATGGCGGATGCTGGAAGGGCAAGCAAGATGCCGACAAAGCCGAATAACTGACCAAATGCTAATAAAGCAAAGATCACAGCTAGAGGATGTAAACCTATGCGCTCACCCACTAAGCGGGGTGTGAGATAAAAACTTTCAATCACTTGTCCACATCCATAGATGATGGCAATCGCTATCAATCCTTGTAAGCCATCAAACTGCAATATCGCTGCGACTACCGCGAGTAAGAGTCCAATACCAAATCCAATATAAGGAATAAAGACAAGTAAACCTGTAAGCAGTCCCACTGGCAGGGCAACATCAAAACCAGCAATAGCCAGTGCAACGGAATAATAAGTTGCTAATACCAGCATGACGAGTAATTGCCCCCGCAAATATTGCGCTAATAAAGAATCTGCTTCAACCGCCATGGAAGTGACCAGACTAATCCAACGGCGCGGCACCATTAAAGCAAGTCTTGCCAGCATGGCATGCCAGTCGAGTAAGAGATAAAACAAAACCACAGGAACCAGCACTATCGTTGCAATCCATCCCATGACTGCCATTCCACCAACTTTGAGTGATGATAAAAAAGCGGGTCCCAGTTCAGCGCTGCCTGCTGCCAGTTTTTCAGCCAACATTTGCTTTACGCCGGCGCTATCTAATTGCACCTTCATACCCAATTGCGCAAGCCAAGGACCAAGAATGGCATCGATTTTATCGAGCAAACTAGGTAAACGTTGCTGAAGTAGCGGAATTTCAGCACGCAAAATCGGCACAACGATCAACAGCAAAGCAATGATTAATATGAAAGTGGCAATGATAATCAGCATCACAGCAGTAACGCGAGGAATCCGACGCGCTGTCAGCCAGTCCACTCCAGGATTTAAGACATAACCAATCATTGCTGCTGCGACAAATGGCGCTAACACCGGCCCTAACAGCACAAACAGAGCGACCAGCAATATGCCTATCGCTATCCATAGCAAGGACTGACGTTGTTCTGAAGTGGAGAAGGGCATAATGAAATCGTTTAGATAAAGCAGTAAATGGTCTGAATCAGCGGGGCAATTTGGTAAAATACGGCTCGCGCGGCGTCTGCTTGATTGCCGCAAACGCTTATTCTACCGTCTCTGCAAAAGTAACTATCATGGCTTCCCATTCTCCTGTTTCTCTTTCCTACCGTGACGCTGGTGTTGATATCGATGCAGGTGATGCATTAGTTGAAGCCATTAAGCCCTTTGCTAAGCGCACCATGCGTGAAGGTGTATTAGGAGGCATAGGTGGATTTGGTGCCTTGTTTGAAGTGAGCAAAAAATTTCGTGAGCCAGTTTTAGTTTCTGGCACCGATGGTGTGGGCACTAAATTGCGATTAGCTTTTCATCTGAATCGCCACGATACCGTTGGTATAGATTTAGTCGCCATGAGTGTCAATGATATTTTGGTACAAGGTGCTGAGCCTTTATTTTTTCTCGATTACTTCGCATGCGGTAAGTTAGATGTCGCAACCGCTACCGATGTGATTAAAGGTATAGCTGCAGGATGTGAACAAGCAGGTTGCGCTTTGATCGGTGGTGAAACTGCTGAAATGCCTAGCATGTATCCCGATGGTGAATATGATCTTGCAGGATTTGCAGTAGGTGCAGTAGAAAAATCACGCATTATTGATGGCAAATCCATCGCAGCAGGTGATGTTGTGTTGGGTTTAGCTTCTTCAGGTGCGCATTCAAATGGTTACTCATTGATTCGTAAAATTATTGATGTTGCTAAGCCAGATTTGAATGCAGATTTTCATGGTCGTAAATTAGCCGATGTATTGATTGCACCGACTCGTATTTATGTGAAGCCTTTATTAGCATTAATGGAAAAAATTTCTGTGCGTGGTTTAGTACACATCACCGGTGGTGGCTTAGTAGAAAATATTCCACGTGTCTTGCAATCCAACTTAACTGCAGTGTTGCAGCGTAGTGCTTGGCAAATGCCACCATTGTTCACATGGCTACAGCAGCATGGTGGTGTGGTTGATGCAGAAATGCATAGAGTCTTTAATTGCGGCATAGGCATGACAGTGATTGTGTCTGCCAGTGATGTAGATGCAGCAGAAGCGGAATTAAAACGCTTAGGCGAAACAGTGTATCGATTGGGCGTGATACGTGAACGTCATGGTGATGAACCACAAACCATCGTTGAATAGTTGAATAAACATTCCTTAAGTCGATGAGTAAAAATCGAAGAAATGGTAGGGACGATTAGCAAAGCGTAATCGTCCGTTCGATTTTGAATTTCCTACGAATACTTCGTACGAATACGCTACGCTATTCGTACCTACAAAACCTTACAATAATTTTTTACCAAGTTTAAAAAAAGAAGAATTGGTAGGGACGATTAGCAAAGCATAATCGTCCGTTCGATTTTGAATTTCGTATGAATACGCTACGCTATTCGTACCTACAAATTCAGTATATAAAATTTGTACACTGCAAACTACAAACTACAAACTTTAATGTTGATTTTTCTTACCGTCAGCTTCTGCTAAGGTTTGTAATTGCTTGCTACGTGGATTATTTTTTACCAAACTTGCAGGCGGCTTGACGCGCACTGGCTGACTAATATTTGTCTGGCTCGATAACACATTGCTGACAGTATCTGGTGCTGCATTCCACACGGGATCAGCAATGCCTTCAAACACAGATTTTAATTGTTGTCCCCACGTGTTACGTATCATTTGGAAGTATTGATTTTTTTCGTCTATGGTGACGAATCTGCTGACTGCTAATGCATCGGTTTCATACACCAATAAATCCAAAGGAAAGCCTACGGAAATATTGGAGCGCAATGTGGAGTCCATAGAGATGAGTGCACATTTTGCTGCTTCATCAATAGGAGTAGCAGGATTAATCACACGATCAATAATAGGTTTGCCATATTTTGCTTCACCAATTTGAAAATAAGTATTTTCGTTGTGAGATTCTATGAAATTTCCAGCTGCATAGAGCTGAAATAATCGACAGCGCTCACCTTTTATCTGACCGCCAAAAATAATACTGACATTAAAGTCTATGCCAAATTGCTCAAGTGATTTTGCATCGCGTTGATGTACAACACGAATACATTCACCCACAATTTGGGCTGCTTCATGCATGGTTTGCGCAGTCCAGATGCTGACACCATCTGCATTCAAATATTCAGAAACGATTTGGCGTATCGATTGCGAGATGGATAGATTCCCTGCTGTCATGATGACCATCATCCGGTCACCCGGATTTTCAAACACATTCATTTTTCTGAATGTGCCGATTTGATCGACACCCGCATTCGTGCGTGAGTCGGAGAGAAACACCAAGCCTGCTTCTAGGCGCATGGCTACGCAATAAGTCATGATCGCGAAGTGGAGTGAGAAAGTGGGATTCTACCGCAGACGTGTATGCTGTTCATGATCGGCGCAGCGTAACATTCACAGTCATGGATTCATCGCCACCACCACGTCGCACACCCCTGACGGGTGCTGCAGATTCATAATCACGACCCACAGCAAGACGACAATAGCCTGTATTTTGTAAACAGGCATGCGTCACATCGATGCTGACCCAACCTGAAAAATCACTTTCTTCTACCCAGACATCTACCCACGCATGACTTGCGCCATGCGCGACATCACCTGAATCAAAATAACCAGAAACATAACGTGCTGGTAGTCCAATGCTATGACAACAAGCGAGAAATAAATGCGCATGGTCTTGGCACACGCCCATGCCTAGTTGCAGTGCATCTTGTGCTGAAGTAGTGACTGAGGTGGAGCCGGTTTGATATTTGACTGAACCACGAATCGCACTAGCGAGGTCAAGCAAAGCAGCTGTGTTCGTTTTAGGCGATAAATTTTTTGCTGCAAACTCACGAATTATTTCTGAAGGTTCAGTGAGTTGTGTGGGTACAGTATAAGTGAGTGGAGATAGTTGGGATTTATCTTGTATACGACCATGATTCAGTTCTGCGATTTCTACTGTGCCGGTTGCGATAATTTTAATTTCTTTATGTGGTGTAGTCAGTGTGAGCATTTCGCAGTTATTGCCAAATGCATCTTCAAAAGCATGAGTTTTACCTATTGTTTTCACCTGCCATGAAACAATACGTTGATGATCTTCATGGCGTGGTATGACACGCAATTGTTGAATGGTATAACTGACCGGCGCTGTATATTTATAAAGCGTCTCATGTTTAATGGAGAGTAAAGTATTCTTCATGCGGCAAGAGGTAATAGAAAATCGCGACTCACGCGGTTGCCGAGTTCATAGATTTGTTTAAGGAATTCAGTCAAAAAATCATGTAGTCCACGTTTTAGTATTTCATCCATGCTGCTAAAACGTAGATCAGCATGTATACGACCTGCAAAGCGTTCAGTTTCTGCAGAGCTGTTGTTTCTTACCTCTGCAAGATTAGTTACGACTTCTGTAACGCAAGCCATGAGTGAGCGCGGCATGTCAGCACGCAAGATCAATAATTCTGCAACACGCGCTGGTGTGATGACGTCACGATAAGCTTTGCGATATGTTTCAAAGGCAGAAACTGAACGTAACACAGAAGCCCAATGATAAAAATCTGCATCATGACTGGCTAGTAAGTTGCCGTCAGCGCTGTGAAATTTCACATCAAGTAAACGTGCTGTGTTATCCGCACGCTCTAAGAATGTGCCTAGTCGTATGAAATAAAAAGCTTCATCTTTTAGCATGGTGCCGATAGTGACACCGCGCGAAAGATGCGATCTATGTTTGACCCATTCAAAGAATTCCCCAGGATCGCGCTCTAGTGTGTGATTGTTTAAAACACTCTGCATATCTAACCAAGTCGTGTTTTGCGTTTCCCATACTTCAGTGGTTAATGCACCGCGCACTGCACGTGCATTTTCACGCGCATGCGTCAAACAAGAAGCAATCGAAGAAGGATTTTCAGGATCCTTCACCATGAAATCAATCACATCTTTATGTGTAATCGCTGGATATTTATCATCAAAGGCAGGCTGTAGTTCTGAGATACCTAATACGGCACGCCATCCTAATTCAGCTGCTTCTGCTGATTGAGGTAAGAGCTGTGTTTGTAAATTCACGTCTAGCATACGTGCTGTGTTTTCAGCGCGTTCGGTATAACGTGCCATCCAAAATAAATGATCTGCAGTACGGCTTAACATGTTATTTCTCCAGTATCCATGTATCTTTGGTGCCGCCACCTTGTGAAGAATTCACCACCAGTGAACCTTCTTTGAGTGCGACACGAGTTAATCCACCGGGAACCATAGATACTGTTTTTCCAGATAAGACAAATGGACGTAAATCGATATGGCGTGGTGCAATGCCTGATTCGACATAAGTAGGGCAAGCAGATAAAGCGAGAGTGGGTTGTGAAATATAACCATCGGGCTTAGCAATTAAGCGCTGACGAAAATCTTCTATCTCTTGTTTGCTTGAAGCAGGGCCAACTAACATACCGTAACCACCTGCGCCATGCACTTCTTTCACAACTAATTCATATAAATGATCGAGTGTATATTGCAGATCTTCTTTACGACGACATTGATAAGTAGGTACGTTATTGAGTATGGGTTCTTCTGATAAATAGAAACGTATCATGTCAGGAACAAAGGGATAGATAGATTTATCATCCGCCACACCAGTACCAATTGCATTGGCTAAGGTCACACGACCTGCAAGATAAACAGATAAAAGTCCTGGTACACCCAATGTGGAATCAGAACGAAATGCTAATGGATCAATGTAATCATCATCCATGCGTCTATAAATCACATCAACCCGTTGCGGGCCACGAGTAGTGCGCATGAATACGCTGTTATCGTTAACAAATAAATCTTGTCCTTCGACTAGCTCAACACCCATTTGCTGCGCAAGAAAGGCATGTTCAAAATAAGCGGAGTTATACATGCCTGGTGTCATGACAACCACCACAGGATCATCAACACCGACTGGTGCGACGGAACGCAGCATGTCGAGTAAGAGATCGGGGTAATGTGCAACAGGTGCGATTTTGTGACGGGAGAATAAGTCGGGAAATAATCGCATCATCATTTTGCGATCTTCTAACATGTATGACACACCGGAGGGAACGCGCAGATTATCTTCTAAAACATAAAACTCACCTACGCCTGCACGCACGATATCTACGCCCGCTATGTGCGCATAAATATCGGAGGTAACTGAGATGCCTTGCATTTCAGGTCGATACTGCGCATTGTGAAAAATTTGTTCAGCAGGTATGACACCAGATTTCACAATATGTTGTTCATGATAGATATCATGAATAAACATATTCAAAGCTTGTACTCGTTGCGTCAGACCTTTACGTAATTGTGTCCATTCTTTTGCAGGGATAATGCGCGGGATGATATCGAAGGGAATTAAACGTTCAGTACCTGCATTATTGCCATAGACAGCAAAGGTAATACCAACACGACGAAACAGGAGATCGGCTTCCATACGTTTACGTGCAACCGTATCAGCAGCTTGTTCAGACAACCAGTGTTCAAACTCACGATAGTGGTCTCGTACCTGACTGGCGCCGTCTGCATACATTTCATCAAAAAAGCCTGGCATGAAGTCTTATCTCGCAAAAGTCATACTGAATAGAGCGAGTGCTATCAAGAAACATGCCAAGCTAGTGATTATTAGGCTTGTCTGATTTGATCTACTAAGCGGCTTGTGTGAGGAGTGGGAGGTGGTGTGAGTAAGCTAACAATAATCATGGCGATAAAGCCAGCAGGTACGCCAAAAACACCGGAAGAAACAGCGGCGATATGAAACCATTGTTGATTCAGTGAGCCACCTAATGCAGGATTAGCGATCAACATATAGAAAACAGAGATAAAAAATCCTATTAGCATGCCTGCAATTGCGCCTTGTTGGTTCGCTCTTTTCCAAAAAACGCCCAATATTAGTGCGGGAAACAAAGTAGAGGCAGCGAGTGAAAAGGCAGCGCTCACCATTGTGAGGATATCGCCTGAACGAAATGAAGCAGTATAGGCAGCTAATAAGGCAACTACGAGTAGTAATAACTTAGAAATCGTCACGCGTTTTTGACTCGACGCACCGGGAGCGACCATTTTGAAATAAGTGTCATGCGTGAGTGCACTAGAGATGGTCAATAGCAAACCATCTGCGGTCGACAATGCTGCGGCAAGCGCACCTGCTGCGATGAGTGCAGAGATGACATAAGGTAGGCCTGCGATCTCGGGTGTGGCGAGAACCACCATATCGCCATCCATGATGATTTCTGCTAATTGAACAATGCCATCTTTATTGATATCGACAATGCTAATCATAGGTTTGAGTTTGTCGATATGGGACCAGTAATTCACCCAAGCTGGTAGATGGGAAATATCAGCGCCAACTAAGCTAGTATAAATATCGAGCTTCACTAATACCGCTAATGCAGGTAATGCGGTGTAGAGCAACATAATAAAAAATAAAGCCCAAAACACCGAGAAGCGTGATTCTGAAACAGTCGGTGTGGTGTAAGAGCGCACCAGTACATGTGGCAGTGCTGCTGTTCCCAACATAAGACAAAACACTAAGGCAAGAAAATTATTGCGTTTAATATCTGAGCTCTCTTTATCTTTACCAGGGAAGGGCTCGGTATGTGGTGTCAGTGGTTGTGCTCGTATAAAAAGTAGATCTGCTTCTGCTTGCCAGATACGCTGTGCTTCATTGGGACTTTTAGGATAATCCGATAAAGCGCGATTGGCTGCTTTAATCTCAATCAGGGAAGCATTACCAGTTTGTAGTTCTTGTAATTTGCGGCGTGCTTCTGATCGACCTTCATCCCAAGAGCGCGGTAAATTTTTTATTTGTTGTTCAAGCTTGACTGCGCGTTCACGCAACAAATCTTTTACTTCTTGTTCTTTGCTATCAGCGCCTAATTGTTTTTCTTTTTCAATCAGACCAGTCATCGCTGATCCATAAGCGATTTGTGGAATAGGTATACCCGTTTGTTTTACTGATAGCCATGTCACAGGAATCATGAAAGCAACAATGATGATGATGTATTGCGCTATCTGCGTCCATGTGATGGCGCGCATGCCACCTAAAAAAGAACAGACTAAGATGCTGGCCAACCCAAGAAAAATACCCACTGAAAAATCAATGCCAGTAAAGCGCGATGTGATCAGTCCTACGCCATATATTTGCGCAACCACATAGGTAAAGGAAATAATGAGAGTAGCT
Source organism: Pseudomonadota bacterium (assembly GCA_041176585.1). GTDB lineage: Bacteria > Pseudomonadota > Gammaproteobacteria > Burkholderiales > Burkholderiaceae_D > Pernthalerella. Next base: position 3,007 of record JBEDCU010000042.1, on the reverse strand, counting down.
AAGACTGCCAAGCTACGCACTACATTACCGTTATAACGTCCGGGATAACGAGCAGCTAAAAAATCTGGAATCGTATATTGACCAAACTTACGAAGATAAGGTGCGATTAAAAAAGCAATCAGACAATATCCACCAGTCCAACCCATGATGTAAGCTAATCCATCAAAGCCTTGCAAATAAAGTCCACCTGCAAGTCCAATAAAACTCGCAGTAGAAATCCAGTCAGCAGCGGTTGCCATGCCATTAAACATAGCCGGTACACGTCGGCCAGCTACATAATATTCAGAGATATCAGCAGTGCGACTAAAAAATCCTATTACTGCATACACCACAATAGAGGTGAATAAAAATAAATAGCCTAACCAAAATCGAGGTACGCCTTCATATTCAAGTAAGGATAGCGACAGAATTAATAAGCCAAAACCTAAGGTGTATAAACCAAAGTAGCGACCTAATAATTTTGCGAAATGCTGTGACTTCATACTGAGCTTGATGCGCTTGCATCGATTTTTTTAGCAATGATGGCGTAGATAGCAATCAGCAATAGATAAATCAGTATCGAGCCTTGCGCAGCCATGTAAAAAGAAACAGGCCAACCGAATAAGCTTAGCCCTGAAAGTTCGCGTGCAAAGAAAATAATACTAAAGCTCACAACGAACCAAATACTCAGCAGAAAAAAAGTCAAGCTGCGTAATTTTTTCCAGTGCGTTTTTTCTTGTGATGTTGATGCGGATGTCATCATGCTTTGTGTGTGTGATCTAAGTGGCTTGCTTGGACTAACGGTAAGCTAATACGAAATAAACAACCAGGCATGCTAGGGTCGTGGCTACGTGGATTACTAAAAATATCAACGCTAGCATTATGATGTTGTGCGATTTCACGTACGATAGATAAACCTAATCCACTACCTTCTGTATTCGAGCCGAGTATGCGATAAAAACGTTCCAATACATGCGTGCGTTCATTTGCAGGTATGCCTGGGCCGTTATCATCAACTTCAAAAAAAGCCAGTTCGCGTTCTACATCTGCTGCCACTCTGACGGTGACTCTGCCTTCTTGTGGTGTATATCGCAGTGCATTATCAATTAAATTATTCATTAACTCACGCAGCATAGTCGCATTGCCACCTATATTGACGGCATGTGACACATCTTCAAAGCCAAGATCAATTTTACGTGTGAATGCAGTTTGTACCCATTCTTGTACGACACCGCGAGCTAATTCATTGAGTTCGATTAAATCGAAAGCGATCGCTTGAGAAGATTGGTTTTCTGCGCGTGCTAAGGCTAATAATTGATTCACTAGTCGGGTTGCAGACTCTGAACTTTTTGAGAGTTGTTCTAGTGAGCGTTGAATTTCATTGCGATCTGATTGACGCATAGCTAATTCAGATTGCATGCGCATACCTGCTAAGGGCGTTTTCATTTGATGAGCAGCATCAGCAATAAAGCGTTTTTGCATTTGTATACTTTGCGATACCTGTCTGAGCATCTCATTTAAAGAGCGTACTAAAGGAGAAATTTCTTCTGGTACGCCATGTGGATCAATCGGTGATAAATCATCGGATCTACGCGAACGTATATGTTCTTGTAATGTAGCTAAAGGCGATAAGCCACGGGTGAGTGCAAACCACAGCAGTGTTAAGGCAATCGGCAAAATAATAAATTCAGGCAGGATCACGCCTTTAATAATTTGATTCGCAAGTAGCTGACGTTTATCTAGTGTTTCTGCAACTTGAACCAACGCATAACGTGGCGCTGCTTCTGCATTGTCTTGTGGTCGCTTTTGTAAATTCACATAGGTATAAGCAATCCGTACATCAGCATTGCGCATACGTTCATCACGTAAGAGTACCGACCAAGGAACCGGTTGGTCTTCATCATTGGGTAGTGGAAGATCGCTATCGCCTGTTAATAATTCGCGATCAGGGCCACTGACTTGGAGATACACATTGTCGATATCATCAGCACGAAGAATGTCGCGTGCTGAATAAGGAATTTGCGCACTTAACTTGCCATCATATTCTTTGACTTGTTGTGCTAATACCGTCACTCTATCTTCTAGTGCGCGATCAAATGGTTCATTCGCAATCGATGTCGCAATCAGATAAGTAATGCCTATACTCACAGGCCACAGTAAGAGCAAGGGCATCAACATCCAATCCAGAATTTCTCCAAACAAGGAGCCTTGCATACGTTCTTGTTCTGAATCGGGTGGACTGTCTATGGAATCTGCCTGCACTACTTGAGTTGCAGCTTGAGTTACTTGCTGAGTTGTTTCCTTGGTTATTTTCTTATTTATCTTCTTACTCAGATGTATGTCGCGTTTCATGTCACGCCTTGATTCGGGCTCACATAGCCGGGTGCGATTTTTTCTAAGCAGTATCCAAGACCGCGCACAGTAGCAATACGTACACCCTCAGTTTCAATTTTTTTTCTAAGACGATGCACATAGACTTCAATCGCATTGTTACTAACTTCCTCACCCCATTCACACAGATGATCGACTAACTGATCTTTTGAAACTAAGCGACCACTACGCTGTAGTAAGACTTCTAGTAATCCTAATTCACGTGCAGATAAGTCCAGCATGTGTTCATGTAAATACGCGATACGACCCACTTGATCAAAACTCAATGGGCCATGTTTAATAATGGTGGGTCCGCCGCCAGCACCACGCCGTGTGAGAGCACGTACCCGTGCTTCGAGTTCGGATAAGGCAAAAGGCTTAGCCATATAGTCGTCTGCACCTAAATCTAATGCTTTGACACGTTGTTCGACTGAGTCACCTGCGGTTAAGATCAACACGGGAATACGCGAATCGCGCGAGCGTAGTCTGCGTAAAACATCGAGACCTGACATCTTAGGCAGATCTAAATCGAGAATGAGTAAATCAAAATCTTGTGCGGAGAGTGCGTTATCAGCTTCTTGTCCGTTGCTAACGCAATCCGTGACATAGCCCGACTGTCGCAGTGAGCGAGTCAGGCCGTCAGCCAAAACACTGTCAT
>JBEDCU010000041.1:0-7007 GCA_041176585.1 Pseudomonadota bacterium | reverse complement strand
ATAAATTCCACTAAGATGCCGCTGTCTTTGCTGCTAACCAGATAGCGACCTCTGCCACGTCCTCCTTGAATAATTTGCATAGTGACTCCTTAGTGATGTCAGTGTAAATAAATTATCAGCTCGCTTTTTAACTGAATTTCTAGCGGCACATCATCTTTGGCTTAGCAGGTAGGTATTGGCAAATAGATTTACTCTTTACTTGTGCTTTCTCAAGGGAGGTGATGAGCTGCAAGTTTTTCTTTCTTCGATCGCTAAAAAAGAAAGAATAAAAAAACCGTGTAGGCCTTGCGGCGCTACACGGTTAGTTTTTCCAGCATAACTAACTGGATAAAAATATACTTATGCTTTATTTCACCATCAAGGTGAAAGGATAAACATAGGCTTGTAAGCTGACTAATAAACCAACTAAGCAAGCCAAGGCAATCGAGTGGAAGAAGACATAACGCAGGATGTCACCTTCATGGCCATACCATTTAGTTGCAGTCGATGCTACAACGATAGATTGCGCATCAATCATTTTGCCCATCACACCACCGGATGAGTTCGCTGCAGCCATCAACACAGGACTTAAGCCCAGTTGCTCGGCTGAGGTTTTTTGCAAACCACCAAACAAGACATTTGATGCAGTATCAGATCCCGTTAACGCCACGCCTAGCCATCCTAATAACGTACCAAAGAAAGGATAGAGTACGCCGGTATTCGCAAACGCAAGACCCAGTGTGGAATCTACGCCTGAGTAACGGGTGGAGTAACCCAAGGCCAACATCGCTGCGATGGTGATGAGGGAATATTTTAAGAGCTTCAAGGTATCCCAATACACCGCAAGCATTTCACGCAATTTGTAGCCCATTAAAACTGCAGAAGCGATTGATGCGATGAAAATAGCAGTACCGGTAGCAGATAACCAATTGAGTTTGAAAATAGCTTCTTCAACTTTAGCTTCAGCAGAAACTGGTGGCATTTTTTGTACTACTTTATGCAGATGCGACCATTCAAATTTGAACATCGATACGCTGTCTAAGAATTTCTTCCATTCAGGGATACCCCAAATCAGAACAATCACAGACAAAATCAACCAAGGTGTCCATGCACGCATGACTTCTGCGTTGGTGTAATTATGTTTTTCACGTAGTGGTTCTGTATTGCTTTCTTCATCTGATTTGCCAGAAGCAGAAGTCATAATGGTTTTTGGATGCCAGACTTTTAAGAATAAAGTTAGACAAGCCATGGAAATAATCGCTGCACCGACATCCACTAGCCAAGGGCCATGGAAGTTGGAGATGAAATACTGAGGAATCGCAAAAGCTGCACCTGCAACCAATACAGCTGGCCAGATTTCCACCATACGACGCCAACCACAAAATGCCCACACCAACCAGAACGGAACGATGAGCGAGAAAATTGGCAACTGACGACCCACCATGCCGGATAACTCCAACATATCTAAGCCAGTAACTGCTGCCAAAGCAATAATGGGAGTACCGAGGGCACCATAGGCAACTGGTGCGGTGTTGGCAATCAGGGATAAACCAGATGCTGCGAGTGGAGCAAAACCTAGTCCGATCAGCATCGCGCCTGTGACCGCTACTGGAGTACCAAAACCACCGGCACCTTCAAAGAAAGCGCCAAAAGAAAAAGCAATCAGGAGTAACTGTAGACGGCGATCGCCACTAATACCCGCAATGCTTTCACGTAGGACTTTGAATTGTCCTTTACGGTCGGTCAGTTGATATAGGAAGATCACATTCAAAATAATCCAGCCTATAGGAAATAGTCCGTAGCAAGCGCCATATAAGGCGGATGCAACTGCAGCATCTGCAGGCATGGTGAAGCCCCAGACTGCCACCACTAAAGCGGAAACCAGACCCATCAAGGCAGCGATATGCGCTTTGATATGGAAAAAAGCTAGTGCAGCAAGCATGATAACGACTGGGATTGCAGCTGCCAGTGTTGACAATAAGACGTTGTTAAACGGGTCATAAACTTGTGACCACATAATGATATCTCCCCAAAAACCGAACGCGGCGTAAGCTAGCATGATATTGAAGCAGGGAAACCTTGTCCATGCGTTTCGCCTGCGACTCATCAAGCTTTTTACACCTAGCCGGTGAAAATTCTTAGTCTTGTTTTGAAAATTTTTTGCTTGCTTTAGCAAAGCTAGCAGTTTGTTTTGCTGCTTTTAGCGCTGCGCAGTGAATACATCACCAAAGATTTTTGGTGATCCTGAGGGCAGGCAACGATAAAACTGCTTAGGTGCTGCAACCGTGCCGCCCAAGGCACCGGCTGCTCGCCAAGGCCAGCGTGGGTCATTCAGGAATCCACGTGCTATGGCAATGATGTCAGCTTGCTTTTTTTGCAAAATTTCTTCCGCTTGCTGCGCTCCCGTGATCATGCCGACCGCCATCACAGGAATCGATACCGTTTTTTTGATCGCCTCGGCAAAGGGCACTTGATAGCCAGGGCCAATTACAATTTTCTGCTGTGGTGAAACACCCGCTGATGAAATATCAAGGAAATCTGCACCCAACTCTTGTAAACGTTTAGATAGCGTGATGCTTTGATCTAGATCCCAACCACCGTCTACCCAGTCTGTTGCAGATAGTCTGGCACCGACTGCGATGTCTTTGCCTGCTGCCTCTTTCACTGCTTGGAAAATCTGCAAAGGTAAACGCATACGATTTTCTAATGAGCCACCAAATTCATCAGTACGTTGATTTGCAAGTGGTGATAAAAATTCATGCAGTAAATAACCATGTGCCATGTGTACTTCAATTACATCAAAGCCTAAGGCTTTGGCACGCTTGGTAGTGGCAACATAATCAGCAATGATTTGCTCTATATCTTTTGCTGTCATGGCCAGTGGCGGTACTTCATTTGGCATATGCGGTAGTGCAGAAGGCCCCATGGTTTGCCAACCACCTTGATCGAGTGGCATTAAAGCGCCGCCTTCCCATGGCCTTTGGCTAGACGCTTTACGACCAGCATGACCAAGTTGTATCGCGAGTTTGATGGGGGAGAGTGAGCGTATGGTGTCTACTACTTTTTTCAGAGCAGCCTGATTGTCGTCATTACACAAACTAAGGCAACCTGCTGTGATACGTCCCTCTGGATTAACAGCTGTCGCTTCAACAAATAACAAACCCGCACCAGAGATAGCTAAGGAACTTAAGTGCGTTAAATGCCAGTCAGTTGCATTGCCGTTATCAGCAGAGTATTGGCACATAGGCGAAATCATGATGCGATTTGCCAGCGTGTGCGTGCCAATGTTTAATGGGGAGAAAAGGATAGAAGCAGTCATAGGCTTATTTATTTAATTTAAAAACATTGTGGTTGCACTAGCAGTTAGTGCAATGAGAGGATGAATTCTTGGGTGATTCAAAACTTAAAAAAGATGACCTAATTTTTTCGCTTTGGTGTCGAGATAGTGTGCATTAAAACCGGTACTAGGCATGACGAGTTCAAGCCGTTCTGCTTGTAGTCCTAACTTCGTGAGTGCTTCTATTTTGCGCGGATTGTTAGTCATGAGTTTTATATTGTGCACACCAAAATGCGCAAACATAGGAGCACAAATCGCATAGTCTCTTTGATCATCAGCGAAACCCAGTTGATGATTCGCTTCTACGGTATCTGCGCCTTGCTCTTGTAATTTATAGGCACGGATTTTATTCAACAAACCTATGCCACGACCTTCTTGTCTTAAGTAGAGCAAGATACCGCGTCCTTCTTGCGCAATATTTTTTAAAGCACCTTCTAGTTGCGCGCCACAATCACAACGCTGACTAAACAATGCATCACCAGTCAGGCATTCCGAATGTAAGCGCGCTAACACGGGTGTATCACCACTTAGATCACCCAGTGTTAAGGCAAGATGTTCTTTGCCATTCTCGCTATCGAGAAAGGCATGCAAGGTAAAAGTAGCCCAAGGCGTGGGAAGAGCGCAGCTCGCAACATAGCTGAGTGTGGAGGCGCTGTTTGGTAAAGACATGTGTAAAGCCTAATAATCGTCTGTGTAGCTGACTCAGTAAACAGGCTGAGGGACTCAGAGCAGCAAGATTTATCGTCAATTTTTTAAAACAAAAACGAATTATGCCGCAATCACGGCACAGCCACCCACTTAAGCTAGTTTTGCAAAGCCCTGATCAGGACTTTGCAGGTTTCAGTTGGGCTCAGTAGGACTTAATAAGGCAGATCAAATAACAGCAGTTCTGCATCCTCAGCTTGATTGATGACGATCGTTGTTTCGGATGGATATTTAAGTGCATCGCCGGCATGCAAGACAGTGTCATTTGCAGTGACTGTGCCGCGTATGAGATGCAGGTAAGCGGTACGGCCCTTAGCGAGTGTGTGCGTGATTTCTTGATTGGCTTGAAGAATCGATGCGTAAATCCTAGCATCTTGATGAATGGTGACAGAACCTTGGTCACCATCAGGTGATGCGATTAAACGCAACTTGCCAGATTTAGACTCGGGTTCGAAATGCTTTTCTTCATAGCTAGGAGGAATGCCTTTAACTGCGGGTTCTATCCAAATTTGTAAAAAATGTACTAGCTTATCGGCAGAGTGATTGAATTCACTGTGCATGACGCCGGTACCTGCACTCATGCGCTGCACATCACCATAGCGTATAACGGAGCCATTACCCATACTATCTTTGTGTGCTAACTCACCTTCCAGTACATAGGAAATAATTTCCATATCACGATGACCGTGAGTACCAAAGCCTTTAGCAGGTGTGACTTTATCTTCATTAATGACTAACAAAGGGCCAAAGCCCATATGTCTAGGATCCTGATAATGACCAAATGAAAAGGTATGACGCGAATCTAGCCAACCAAAATTAGCGATACCGCGGTCATCAGCTTTACGTACTTCTATCATGTGTACCTCTGAAATGTAGATTGCGTGGAGTGCTAGTCTGTGCTGTCAATTGAGTAAACAAAATTAAAACTAGCTTAAACATCAAAATGCTGCAATGCCGCTAATTTTATAGCATTCCATGGATCCAGAGGATAAGGCAGTAAATAAGACAAAGAGCGAATAAGATATTCGGGATTTCCGAACGTAGTTAGGTGAGGGTGTAGTCAGCATTTTATAAAACATACGCGCAGTATTGCGCTTGTTCTTGATTGAGTTCGAAATGACTAAATGGACGGCCTTTCGGATAATTCTTACGCTGTCGTAAAGCGTAGCCTTCTTTGTAGATATTAAAAAGACTAAATTCATTACTGGTGAGTGTTTCAATTTTAAAGCGGAGTTGAAACATGGTCACACGTATATTTCTTCCATCTTGTGATCGACCTGTGATTTTGAAAAGTAGGGCAATATCTTCTAAGCTAATCACACTACCGAAATTCCTTAAAAACATTTCTGCCATCACGAGTTCAGTCGGTGTCAGTTCTACTTTTCTTTTTCCAAACCATAGCGTTCTAGTATCGGAAATCAGCGTCAAAATACTAGATGGTGTTTCTGATTCAGTGGTTCTACTACGACGTAAGCTTGTGAATAATCGAGAAACGAGATCAGAGATATTTAAGGGTTCCATCATCCAGTCCGACACAATCTGAGGTAGATCGACTAATTGCAGACTCGGTGCTTCAGCATGAAAAATTAAAACAATAGGAGCTATACCAAATGGAAATGCAGGTGAAGTCTGCATGAATAAGAATTCTCTTTGCTCTAATTTTTTAAGATGATTAATGATGCTGATGTCAGGTGTGTCAATTAATACGATGGATCTTCCTACTTCACTATTCGCAATATCATAGACTTGTAAGTTGTCGCCTAGCGCGACCAATTGCCAATCTATTCTTTGATCAAACATTTTTCTTGGAAAGATAGAATTTTTCGCCGCCATTTCTTTAGTCAGATGTTCAAATAGACGACGTCCTTTTATCTTCAGTGTGATCCGCATACGAAGCCCCCGTTCGTTTAAATTCCTATTGTGATCATTGATCTATTCGTCTCTTATTTTTCATCATGATGTGTAACTACAAACTATCTCTATGCCTTATGCGACTAGTGCGCTGCTTTCTTGTAAGCCCTTTATGTTTTGCCAAAGATTGGGTTTGAGTAAGCGAGCTCGCTCACCGGATACATATATGCGTATCTCTAGATGACATGTCCAAGCCTCACTGCCTGCAAGCATGAGCCGGTTTGCAAGTAGATCTGCTTTCACAGTGCGCTCAGGCAGCCATGCTATGCCTATGCCGTGTAATGCTAAGGAATGCAGTACGCGTGATGAGGAGCTTTGTGCAATCACATTAAATTGAGGATGGTTGCTTGAGAAACGCACAATACCGTTACACAGTCGTCCAAAAAATGTATCGGGTGGGTAGCTGAGCACAGGCAGGTTGCGTGATTTTGCATCGAGTAAAGGAAACCGTAATTCACCATTTTCTGTAGGCGCCACCACAGGCACTAAACGATCACTACCTAAGAAAATAGAGGGGAATGCTTTTTCTTCTAAGGTCATAGGCGCTAATGGACTGGAATAAATCATTAATAAATCACAGCGTGCATTCGATAAATTAAGAATACCTTCATAGGTTTCACCTGTGATTAATTCAAACTTCAAACCATTGACGCGTTGATTGAGTTTTAATATCCAGTCTGAGAAAAAATGTGCAGCTAATGTATGCGAAACAAAAAACTTAGTCCCTGAAAATGCATAATTGCGATGACCTAATGCCATTCGCGTTTCATGCAATTGCTTCACCATTTCTCTTGCCGTATCTCGAAATAAATAACCAGCCATAGTCAGTCTAGGAGGTACGGTATCGCGATCAATTAACGGTATGCCTACCCATTCTTCGAGTGAACGTATGCGACGACTGAAAGCCGATTGAGTGACATTGCGACTTTGTGCTGCTCGTGTGAAGCTAGATAATTCTGAGAGAACGAGAAAATCTTCTAGCCATTCAATATCCATATGTTCTCCTGTGGCCGGTATCGTTTTTAATAGCTTGTTTCAATGGATACTGAAAAAGTTTCTCAAAGATAATTTCTGA
>JBEDCU010000040.1:0-6891 GCA_041176585.1 Pseudomonadota bacterium | reverse complement strand
CTCTACACCGACGAAGGACAAGAAATCGCAGCACAGAATTATTACCGTCCTATCGATGAAAAAATTGCTAAGAAATATGCCACCCAATATCCAAAACTAAAACTCTTCACAATAGAAGAAATTGCAGGTGGATGGAATAAAGCACAAAAAACACACTTTGCTGATGGCGGCTTATTCGATCAAATCTATCTACCATCCAAATAAGAATGACTATGCCGACCCTCGTGGTCGGCTTTTTCTTTTATGAGTTTACGGACGATTACGCTGCGCTAATCGTCCCTACGGATTGTTGTTATTTGAAATTATTCAGATGGTATTTTATTAAACCCTTCCATCCATAAAAAAATTCAGATGGTGTTTTATTGAACCCTTCCATCCATAAAAAAATTGTGATTTTGTAGGGACGATTAGCGCAGCGTAATCGTCCGCAAAATTCCCGATACTGCCTATCCCATGCGACGCAATATATTGCGCCCTGCTCTTAAAAATATGAGAAGGAAGAAAAATTTCAACTACCACCCATACATATTTCAACACCACCCCTTATTTGAAATTCTTCTAAGCACATGCCGAAATATTCGTTTTAATCATAAGCAAGCAATGACATGATGCGGGGCTCTTTCGTTTCAATGTCTTCGAGGCAAGTTATGTCGTTGTCAGCCCCAATTATTAATAATTCAGCAAGAGTTGGCAGGGTTATTCCTGGTTTTCATCTCTCGTTAGGCTTTACCTTGCTGTATTTAAGTCTGATTGTCTTGATTCCATTGTCGGCGGTGGTGATCAACACGTTGAGCATGACATGGGAAGCATTTTGGAAAGCGGTTACCTCACCACGTGTAGTCGCTTCTTATCAGCTAAGTTTCGGTGCCTCTTTAATTGCCGCTTTAGTGAATCTGTTCTTTGGCACCATATTGGCTTGGGTGTTGGTGCGCTATCAGTTCTTTGGTAAAAAAATTCTTGATGCCTTAGTTGATTTACCTTTTGCACTACCCACTGCAGTGGCTGGTATTGCGCTCACTTCTCTTTATTCCGTCAATGGTTGGTTAGGCAGTATCTTACAAACCTACGGCATTAAAGTCGCCTTCACGCCTTTGGGTGTAGTGGTCGCTTTAATTTTTATTGGTCTGCCTTTTGTGGTTCGTACCGTTCAACCTGTGATGGAAGATGCAGAACGTGAATTAGAAGAAGCAGCAGCCAGTCTAGGTGCAAATCGTTTACAAACTTTTTTGCGCGTGATACTGCCTACAATTTTGCCAGCACTATTAACCGGTTTTGCTCTTGCCTTTGCACGCGCACTCGGTGAATACGGTTCTGTGATTTTCATAGCAGGCAATCTGCCTATGGTGTCAGAGATCACACCTCTCTTCATCATCACCAAGTTAGAACAATATGACTACGCCGGTGCGACTGCGATTGCCGTGGTGATGTTGATTGCTTCTTTCATCATGCTATTAACCATCAATCTGCTACAAGCGTGGACCAGACAACGCGCTAGCAAGCCTAGGAATTAAGATGTCAACCGCTACCACATCCATTACAACCGCAACTACTGCACGCGAACCTGCTTTCACTCCAGCAGCAACAGTAGAACCTTTATGGGTACGCATTACGTTAATTACGCTTGCTCTGAGTTTTTCTGCATTGTTTTTACTTTTGCCTTTAATCGCTGTATTCACTGAGGCATTTCGTAAAGGTTGGGAAGCCTACTTAATGGCCATCATAGAACCGGATGCTTTGTCAGCCATTCGTTTGACCTTGTTAACGGCTGCAATAGCAGTGCCTCTGAACCTCGTCTTTGGTGTCACTGCTTCTTGGACGATTGCAAAGTTTGAATTTCGTGGCAAAAGTTTATTACTCACCTTAATCGATTTACCTTTTTCTGTTTCACCTGTTATTTCTGGTTTGATTTATGTCTTACTGTTTGGAGCACATGGTTGGTTTGGTGCTTGGCTGATGGAACATGATGTACAAATTCTATTTGCGGTACCGGGAATTATCTTAGCGACTGTGTTTGTGACTTTCCCCTTTGTCGCACGTGAATTGATTCCTTTAATGCAGGCACAAGGTAATGAAGAAGAAGAAGCGGCACTAGTATTAGGTGCTTCCGGTTGGCGTACGTTTTGGCATGTCACGCTACCAAATATTAAATGGGGCTTGCTCTACGGCGTGATTCTTTGTAATGCACGTGCTATGGGTGAATTTGGTGCTGTGTCAGTTGTATCAGGCCATATCCGCGGTGAAACCAACACCATGCCCTTGCAAGTCGAAATTCTCTATAACGAATATAACTTTGCTGCTGCCTTTGCTGTTGCCTCCTTACTAGCATTGTTAGCACTCGTCACACTGGCCTTGAAATCATTGATTGAATGGCGCATGCACGACACTTCCATTCAATTCGTACCGGAGCAAACATCATGAGTATAGAAGTACGCAACATACAAAAACGTTTTGGTAATTTTGTCGCCTTAGACAATGTGTCACTGAATTTTCCTCAAGGCGAGTTAACTGCATTACTCGGTCCATCAGGCTGTGGCAAGACGACGCTCTTGCGCATTATTGCCGGCTTAGAGCAACTCGATTCTGGTCAAGTTTTACTGGATGGTGATGATGCCTCAGCCAAGCATGTGAGAGAACGTCAAGTTGGCTTTGTGTTTCAGCATTACGCTTTATTCAAACACATGAGTGTGTTTGAAAATATTGCCTTTGGTATGCGAGTTAAACCTCGTCATCTGCGTCCTAGTGAAAAACAGATACATGAAAAAGTGCATCGCTTATTAGATCTGGTGCAGCTAGATTGGCTAGCTGATCGCTATCCACCGCAACTCTCAGGTGGCCAACGTCAACGTATCGCATTAGCACGTGCACTTGCAGTAGAACCTCGTGTCTTGCTACTCGATGAACCATTTGGTGCACTTGATGCAAAAGTACGTAAAGAATTACGTCGTTGGTTAAGACGCTTACATGATGATCTGCATGTCACTAGTATCTTCGTCACTCATGACCAAGAAGAAGCTTTAGAAGTGTCGGATCAAATTGTATTAATGAATAAAGGCAAGGTCGAACAAATTGGCGCACCTGCTGATGTGTATAACCATCCTGCTTCACCCTTTGTGTATGGCTTTCTCGGCAATGTAAATTTATTTCACGGTCGTGTACATGAAGGTGTGTTTAATAGTGACGGTGCACAGCTAACTCTTACAGAACATGCTGATACCCGTGACGCTATGGGCACTGGCTATGTACGTCCACATGAAATCGATGTCGATAGACATTCACCCGGTGCTGATGGGATTGTGGTGCGTTTACGTCGTGCTCACACTATAGGACCTTTGGCGCAATTGGAATTAGAGCGTGCTGATAATGAACAAATTATTGAAGCACTTATCCCTAATGAAAAATTTCATCAGTTAGGTTTGAAAGAAGGCGAAACCTTAGTTGCACGCCCCAAGCGTTTGCATGTTTTCTTTAATGATGCTGCATAAAATTCGCGCATCAGTGTTATTACAGCAAAGGGACGCATCATGAATTTTCAACAATTGCGATCAGTACGTGAAACAGTACGAAGAGGTTTCAATTTAACTGAAGTAGCAAATGCATTGTTTACTTCGCAGCCGGGTGTTAGTCGACAAATTCGCGAATTAGAAGAAGAACTTGGTGTAGATATTTTTGAACGTAATGGCAAACGTTTAACCGGTCTCACACAACCTGGCAAAGCAGTCCTACCCATCATTGAAAGACTCTTACTTGAAGCTGCAAATTTGCAAGAAGCTGGTAATGATTATGCAGGTTTAAAAAGTGGCACCTTATCGGTGGCCACCACCCACACACAAGCGCGTTATGTTTTACCTCAGATCGTGCAAACATTTCGACAAAGCTATCCGGATGTGCGCGTCGCCTTACAACAAAGTGCACCAGAACATATAGCGGAATGGGTATTGTCAGGTAAGGCAGATATAGGCATCGCCACCGAAGGTCTAGCGCAATTTGATGGATTAGCTTCTTTCCCTTGCTATGAATGGCATCACGCGATTGTCGTTCCTGAAAACCATCCTCTGTTATCAGAAAAAAAACTCACGCTAGAAAATCTAGCTAAATGGCCATTGATTACTTACGATCAGGGCTTTACAGGACGTAGTCATATTGATGATGCCTTTAGTGCGCAGAATCTGCAAACTGACATCGTACTGACAGCGATGGATTCAGACGTGATTCAGCAATATGTCGCATTGGGAATGGGTGTGGGAATCGTCGCTTCTATGGCGATAGGCCCTAACTCCAATCAAAACCTAAAAGCCATCGCAGCTGATCATCTTTTTGCGCCCAACACCACACGTGTAGCTGTGCGCCGCGGTGCCTATTTGCGTGCCTACACCTTGGAATTCATCTTGCAACTCGCGCCTAAACTCAAACGCGCTGAAATTCTAGCGGCTGTTTAAGTACTTCAGCAGGATTAACTAATACTAAATTAGATCAAATTACCCCTAAAAATTGAGTTTTTTAGGGCACATCTCGCCTGTGCTCCTCTATAATTGCGCCACGTAAAGATCCAACTGACGGGATTGAGCGGCGCCACTATGAAAATACCAACAAAATTCGCTCTAGCCATATGCGCGCTTGCCGCAAGCTTTGCCGTCTCTGCTGCTGACAAAATGACTTTTTCTTGTGCTACCAAAGCTATGGGGCGCAATAAATGGATATGCACGGAAAACACTGATCTGTGCCAGTTCATTTTCTATGCTGACTCCACAAAAAAAACCATGCGTCGCAAAGGCCCAGACGATGGCACTGATATCAAAATAGTGGTCGATAAGTGGAATGACAAAATGATCATTGCCCACGAAGATAGAATACGCATTGATAGTCTCTTCATTGAACAGTACTGGTACAAGATCGAACTCGATACCGGCAATTTTTTAATGGCAAATGAATACATGACCAATAGCGGTCGTTATCTCACGCAGCAAGATCTCGATGCAGTAGATAAAAAGCGTTTTTCTTACTACCGACCTAAATTGCTTTCCGAACCCGGTTCGTGCAAAACAAAAATGTAAGGCTTAAAGCGTCATGCAAAATTCTGAAGTGACTTCAAGCACACGACGCTACCGCTATTACGATTTACTGCTAGTCGCTTTTGTTACCGTTCTCCTCTGTTCAAATTTAATTGGTGCTGGCAAGGCTGCCACTATCACGCTGCCATGGCTAGGTGAAGTCACCTACGGTGCTGGCATTTTATTTTTCCCTATCTCTTATTTGTTTGGTGACATCCTCACTGAAGTGTATGGCTATGCGCATGATAGGCGCGCAGTGTGGGCGGGCTTTGCAGCTTTAAGTTTTGCTGCAGTCATGTCGCTGGTGGTGGTCTCACTTACGCCTGCACAAAATGCTTACATGCAGGAATATCAACATGGTTTAGAAACGGTGTTTGGTAATACATGGCGTATCGTGATTGCTTCTATTACTGCGTTTTGGGCAGGTAGTTTAGCGAATGGTTATGTGATGGCTAAACTTAAAATTCGCACTGCAGGTAAATATCTGTGGATGCGCACCATAGGTTCAACCGCAGTTGGTGAAGCGATAGATTCTTCTTTGTTTTATATGTTGGCGTTTTATGCGATCTGGCCCATTGAGCAAGTGATTGCAGTGGCGATTGCGCAGTATTTCTTAAAAACAGGTTGGGAAGTCATCATGACACCCGTCACCTATAAAGTCGTTGCGTGGTTGAAAAATAAAGAGCAAGAAGATTACTTCGATAACAATACCAACTTCACACCATTTCGCGTCAGTCTGTAAAACACGCATAAAAAAACCGCTGATGCATACACATCAGCGGTTTTATCTCTTCAGCTAATTGAGTTAATTGACTACATTAACTAATCTTATCCAACGCATCAGATAAATGCTGCACTGTTGCATCGATGTGCTGCAATTTTTCTAGACCAAACAAACCAATTCGGAAGGTACGGAAATCCGGTCTTTCATCACACTGTAAAGGTACACCAGCTGCAGTTTGCATACCAACTGCCATGAATTTTTTACCGTTTTGAATTTCAGGATCGGTGGTGTAACTCACCACCACACAAGGTGCCTGAAAACCTTCAGCTGCTACGCTCTTAAAACCTTTATGCTCGAGCAAGTGACGTACTTTTTTACCTAACTCTTCTTGATGTTGTTTTAACTTAGCAAAACCAATTTCATGAGTCTCTTGCATCACGTCACGCAAAATCCTCAGTGCATCAGTAGGCATGGTGGTGTGATAGACATGTCCACCACCTTCATAGGTTTCCATGACTTGCAGCCATTTTTTTAAATCACAAGAATAACTCGTGCTAGTTGTTGCATCAATCTTGGCACGTGCACGCTCGCTTAAAGGAATTAAGGCGCAGCAAGGTGAACTGCTCCAACCTTTTTGTGGTGCACTGATGATCACATCTACTTTTGATGCTTTCATATCGACCCACATTGCACCCGATGCAATACAGTCCAATACAAATAAACCATCAACAGATTCAACAGCATCACCAACAGCACGTAAATATTCTGGCGGCAAAATCATACCGGCTGATGTTTCCACATGCGGAGCAAACACGACAGCTGGTTTTTCTTTTTTAATCCACGCTACCACTTCATCAATTGGTGGTGGTGCAAAAGCGCCTTCAAATTCATTAACGCGTTGACTGCCTTTAATGATGTGTAAATCTTTAGAAATGTCACCCATTTCAAAAATTTGCGTCCAACGGTAGCTAAACCAACCATTACGAATCACCATGCATTTTTTATTGCTCGCAAACTGACGCGCTACCGCTTCCATGCCGTAGGTACCACTACCTGGCACTACGACTGCAGATTTAGCGTTGTAAACCTCTTTTAATATTTTTGATATGTCAGTAATCA
>JBEDCU010000039.1:0-5814 GCA_041176585.1 Pseudomonadota bacterium | reverse complement strand
TTCTCATCCTCGGCGCTATTCTGTTTGCGATCTCTGTAGTGGGGATTTTCTTAAACAGAAAAAACATCATCATCTTATTGATGGCAATTGAACTCATGCTGCTTGCTGTGAACATGAACTTCGTCGCCTTCTCGCATTATTTAGGTGATGCAGCAGGCCAGATTTTTGTGTTCTTCATTTTGACTGTAGCTGCTGCTGAATCAGCGATCGGCTTAGCGATTCTTGTCGTGTTGTTCCGTAACTTAGACACGATAGACGTAGAAGAACTTGATAGCCTAAAAGGCTAATTACCCAACTAGGACAAGACTCATCATGGCAGGGCAACTGAATCCCAATCTACTGCTGGTTGTACCTTTAGCTCCCTTAGTCGGCTCGGCTATTGCAGGCTTATTAGGTACGCGTTTCTTTGGTAATGTGATTGGACGTACTGCATCGCATAGCGTCACCATACTTGGTGTCTTGATCGCATTGCTGATTTCATTGCAAACCTTATCCGAAGTAATGAGTGGTGCTAGCTACAACGGCACGCTCTACACATGGATGACAGTAGGCGGCATTAAATTAGAAATAGGTTTTCTGATTGATAGCCTGACAGCGATGATGATGTGTGTCGTCACCTTCGTCTCTTTAATGGTGCATATCTACACCATAGGTTACATGGAAGAAGATGAAGGCTATAACCGCTTCTTCTCCTATATTTCATTATTCACCTTTGCCATGTTAATGCTCGTGATGAGCAATAACTTTCTGCAGCTGTTCTTTGGATGGGAAGCAGTAGGCTTGGTGTCGTATCTGCTGATTGGTTTTTGGTTCAAACGTCCTACAGCTATTTTCGCCAACATGAAAGCCTTCTTGGTGAATCGCGTAGGCGACTTTGGTTTCATACTCGGCATAGGCTTGTTACTAGCCTACGCAGGTTCTATGAATTACACAGAAGTGTTTGCTAAGCGCGAACAAATTGCGCAACTCATGCTGCCCGGTACCGATTGGATGTTAATCACCGTAGCGTGTATTTGTCTCTTCATAGGCGCGATGGGCAAGTCAGCGCAATTTCCATTGCATGTGTGGTTGCCTGATTCCATGGAAGGTCCCACACCAATTTCCGCACTGATTCATGCAGCAACCATGGTGACAGCAGGTATCTTCATGGTGGCGCGTATGTCACCATTGTTTGAACTCTCAGACACAGCCTTATCGTTTGTATTGGTGATAGGTTCCATCACAGCGTTATTCATGGGCTTTCTTGGCATCATACAAAACGACATTAAACGCGTGGTGGCATATTCCACTTTGTCCCAGTTGGGCTATATGACAGTGGCATTAGGTGCCTCCGCTTATTCAGTTGCAGTGTTCCATTTAATGACACATGCTTTCTTCAAAGCCTTGCTGTTCTTAGGTGCAGGTGCTGTCATCATAGGCATGCATCATGATCAAGACATACGCAACATGGGTGGCTTAAGAAAATACATGCCCATCACATGGATCACCGCTTTGCTAGGTTCACTAGCTTTAATCGGCACACCATTTTTCTCAGGCTTTTATTCTAAAGACAGCATTATCGAAGCAGTGAATGCAAGCCATATCTGGGGTGCAGAATTTGCGCAATTCGCAGTGTTAGCGGGTGTGTTTGTCACAGCGTTTTATTCTTTCCGCATGTATTTCTTAGTGTTTCATGGCAAAGAACGATTTGGTCATGCACATGAGCACGCACATAAGCATGCAGCAGATGATCATCATGGTGATGAACATCACGGACTCGCACCTGGTGAAAAACCGCATGAAGCACCATGGGTTGTGACCTTGCCATTAGTGTTACTCGCCATTCCTTCAGTATTAATTGGTTATGTCGCGATAGAACCCATGCTGTTTGGTGAATTCTTTAAAGGTGTGATTTTTGTAAATCCATCTCATCCGGCAATGGCAGAGCTAGGTGAACATTTTCATGGTGCATCCGCCATGGCCATGCATGCATTAACCACCTTGCCTTTCATGCTTGCAGTGGGTGGCGTTATCACTGCGTGGTACTTCTACCTCATCAACCCTGCAGTACCGACTTGGATTAAAAAGCAATTCCATTTTATTTACGTCATTCTTGATAATAAATATTACATGGATAAATTTAATGAAGTGGTTTTCGCAGGCGGTGCACGTCGCATAGGATCAGTACTTTCCAATGTGGGTGATCGCAACCTAATCGATGGTCTGATCGTGAATGGCAGTGGACGCGTTGTGAATTGGTGTTCCGGTGTAGTGCGTACTTTACAAACCGGCTATATCTATCACTATGCATTCACGATGATTCTTGCCATCGCTCTGTATCTAGGCTACCTGTTAATCACCTCGTGATTTTTAATCGGCACTCACACCAGACATCCCAACAATAAATATGATGCAGTCAACTATTCCTTATCTAAGTCTAGCTATCTGGGTGCCCATCGCATTTGGAGCACTAGTGCTGACTAGAGCTGCCGATGAAAACGCAAGACTCGCAAGAATACTTGCGCTCTTTGGCGCTATCGTTAGTTTTCTGGTGACCCTGCCCATCGTGCTCAACTTCGATGCACAAGCACATGGCATGCAATTTGTGGAAAGCGTACCTTGGATAGGCCGCTTTAATATTTTTTATGCCTTAGGCATAGACGGTATCTCGCTCTGGTTCATTCCGCTAACAGCCTTCATGACCATCATTGTTGTGATCGCAGGTTGGGAAGTCATACAACAACGTGTGTCGCAATACATGGGCGCATTCCTGATTTTATCGGGCTTAATGATCGGTGTTTTTTGCGCAATCGATGCCTTGTTGTTTTATGTCTTTTTCGAAGCAACACTAATCCCAATGTTCATCATCGTTGGCGTGTGGGGCGGTCCACGTCGTGTATATGCAGCGATTAAATTTTTTCTGTATACCTTGCTCGGTTCCTTACTGATGTTGATCGCATTGATCTATCTGTATTTCGAATCAGGTGGAAGCTTTGATGTGTTGGCATGGCATAAACTTCCACTCGGCATGACAGCACAAACACTAGTGTTCTTTGCTTTCTTATTTGCCTTTGCAGTGAAAGTACCGATGTGGCCAGTGCATACATGGTTGCCGGATGCTCACGTAGAAGCACCGACCGGTGGCTCCGTGATTTTGGCTGCCATCATGTTGAAACTTGGTGGCTATGGCTTCTTACGTTTTTCTTTGCCAGTCACACCCGATGCAAGTCATAGCTTAGCTGCCATGATGATCGTACTTTCTTTGATCGCCGTTATTTATATCGGACTGGTTGCCTTAGTTCAGGCTGACATGAAAAAACTCGTCGCCTATTCATCGATTGCACATATGGGTTTTGTGACCCTAGGCTTTTTCATGTTTAGTGACATGGCTGTGAATGGCGCCATCATGCAAATGATTTCGCATGGCTTTGTATCCGGTGCAATGTTCTTGTGTATTGGTGTGTTGTATGACCGCTTACATTCCCGTGAAATTGCTGATTACGGCGGTGTGATCAATGTCATGCCACGGTTTGCTGCACTCTTCATGCTGTTCTCATTAGCAAATGCAGGTTTACCAGCCACATCAGGATTTATAGGCGAATTCATGGTGATCCTCGGCGCTGTGAAATACAACTTCTGGATAGGTGCTTTAGCATCAACAGCATTGATACTAGGCGCTGCTTATTCACTCTGGTTAGTAAAGCGCGTGTTATTGGGTGAAATAAAAAATCCTCACGTCACTTCGCTCGCTGATTTAACTGGTAGAGAATTTTTCATGCTGGGCATATTAGCTATAGCGGTATTGTGGATGGGTGTTTATCCCGCGCCATTTACGGATGCGATGCAAACATCAGTCAATGATCTGCTGCAGCATGTTCAGATCAGCAAGCTACCTCAATAAGCTACCTCACTAAGATTTAGGCGAAAGCAGTCACTATGAATGCACTTAATCTGATTCCTGCGATAACGGAAATTTTTCTGGTCTTAGCGATCATGCTGATTTTGGTAGTCAGCTTGTTCTTCAAAGAAGAAAATGGTCCTGTTAGCTACACACTGTCATTAATCGTATTAGCAGTGTGCGCGGCACTCTCTTATTATCATTTAGACGTTGGACTAACAACCACAGCGTTTGGCAATATGTTTGTCGCAGACCCGCTAGCCAACTTATTAAAATTAGCGGCCTGTATCGCAACTGCCATTACACTCATTTATTCCCGTCTCTATACTAGTGATCGTGGCATGTTGAGTGGTTTTCTGAGTGGTGAATTTTACGTACTCGCATTGCTGACCTTGTTAGGTCAAATGATTATGATCTCCGGAAACAACTTCCTGATCATCTATCTCGGTCTAGAAATGATGTCCTTATCACTCTATGCATTAGTAGCACTGCGTCGTGATCATGTGGCATCCACCGAAGCATCCATGAAATACTTCATCTTAGGTGCCTTAGCATCGGGCTTCATGTTGTATGGCATTTCCATGTTGTATGGTGCAACAGGCACCTTAGATTTAAGCCGCGTTGCAACTGCAACCGCAGATGGTTCGGCCAACAAAATCATCTTAGTGTTTGGCTTAGTATTTTTAGTCGCCGGACTGGCATTTAAACTCGGTACAGCACCATTCCATATGTGGGTGCCGGATGTGTATCAAGGTGCACCCACCTCAGTCACACTCTTATTAGGTGCTGCACCAAAGTTAGCAGCCTTTGCGATTTGCATACGCTTCTTAGTCGAAGGATTGGGAGCACTAGTCGCAGACTGGCAGCAAATGCTCACCGTCATGGCAGTGGTCTCTATAGCAGTAGGTAACATCACTGCAATTGCGCAAACCAACATCAAGCGCATGTTGGCTTATTCCACCATCTCGCAAATGGGTTTCATGTTGTTAGGCTTGTTATCTGGTTATTACGCCGGTGCGCCTGCTGATGCTGCAACCAATGCGTATAGCTCAGCATTGTTCTATGCACTCACTTATGTGTTTACCACCTTGGGCACATTCGGTGTTGTGATGCTGCTTGCGCGTCAAGGATTCGAAGCTGACAACTTAGATGATTACAAAGGCTTAAATCAACGTAATCCATGGTTTGCTGCCGTCATGATGATGCTCTTGTTGTCACTCGCAGGCTTGCCACCCATGGTTGGCTTCTACGCCAAACTCTCCGTCTTACAAGCCGTGTTTGCAACCGGTCAAATTTGGTTAGCCTTGTTTGCCGTGTTATTCTCTTTGATCGGAGCGTATTACTACTTACGCATAGTCAAACTCATGTACTTTGATGAAGCAATAGATAAGCACCCAATCGTCATCAACCGCAGCATGGGAATAACATTATCAGCCAATGGCCTTGCAGTCTTAGTTGTAGGCATATGGCCAAGTGCCTTAATGGCGCTGTGCACATACTCAATTTCGCGTGTACTAGCATCTTGAGTCGTTCACATTAGCACCACGCACCATTTAAAAAAATACAAAAGCCGACCTGATGAAAAAAACAGGTCGGCTTTTTTAATGACCATCACATTAAACAACACCCAACAACATCATGGATGAACATTTAAGAGAAAAATTAATCAGCGGTGAAATCGTCTATGAAGGTGAATTCCTTAAAATACGACGTGACACCGTCCGTCTGCCAGACGGTAAAGAAACCTCACGCGAATATCTGCGTCATCCAGGTGCTGTCGTCATCTTGCCTTTATTGGATGATGGACGAGTCGTACTAGAGCGACAGTATCGCTACCCACCTGATCAAGTCTTTATAGAATTCCCAGCGGGTAAATTGCATGAAGGTGAAGATTCATTACTTTGCGCACAACGTGAATTACAAGAAGAAACCGGTTA
>JBEDCU010000038.1:0-3377 GCA_041176585.1 Pseudomonadota bacterium | reverse complement strand
AGTTTGTTAGAGCTCAGTTGGAATGGGCAACGACCTTTGCAACTGAAAGATGGAAAGTCCACCCGTAGTTTTCTAGAAGATGGTGATGAAGTCAGTATGCGCGGTTGGTGTCAGGGTAAGGGTTATCGAGTAGGTTTTGGTGAAGTAAAGGGGCGAATATCGCCCGCTAAAACTTCTTAATCTATCAGGTTGGCTTCAGGTGCTGCTCTAGGGTTATGATTGCGTGTTTTAAAAGATGGGTTTAACCCACGACTGAGGAGAAATTATGCACGAGCCAGGTATTGGTGATGAAGAGGAAGGAGCGCAGCCATTGCGTGGCCCTCTAGGGCAGGGCTTATATACATTGTGTAAAGCCTTTGCGATTGGTGGTGGTTTGTTATTTGTGTTGTTGGTATTGATGTCGTTAATTTCGATTGTAGGTCGTAAGTTAGCGTCTATGCCTATCCCTGGTGATATAGAAATTATGCAAATGGGAACCGCCGTTGCTTCTGCTGCGATGTTGGCTTATTGCGAAATGATGCGCCATCACTTACGTGTCGATTTTTTTACCGCAAAACTCTCAGCAAAAAATAAAAATAGATTAGATGCGCTTTCCCATTTGTTGTTAGCGCTGTTTTCAGTACTGATTGCTTGGCGAACTACCGTTGCAGCTGTGTCGTTACACGAAGCTGGTGAAAAATCTATGATGTTGTTGTTGCCAGTTTGGCCTGCGGTGGCTTTGTTAGTACCAAGCTTTGTATTACTCGCTGCTGCGGGTTTTTATAACATGTCACATCACTGGAAATTATCAGTACAGAATGAGGTGACAGTATGAGCGGTATGCAAATTGGTTTGATTATGTTTGCAGTATTGATGGTGTTGCTCGCTTTGCGTGTGCACATTGGTATTGCGATGTTTATGATAGGTGCGTGTGGTTTTGTCATCATGAATGAGTATTCATTGATGCCATTGCTATATTCACTCAAGAATCTCGCATACGCGCGTTTTTCTAACTATGACTTAGCGGTCATTCCCTTGTTTATGTTGATGGGACAGTTTGCTACTAATGGTGGATTGTCGCGTTCTCTCTTTACTTGTGTGAATAATTTTGTAGGTCATTTCCGTGGTGGTGTGGCAATGGCTGCCGTAGGTGCTTGTGCTGCCTTTGGTGCGATATGTGGTTCTTCACTCGCCACTGCAGCAACCATGGGTCAAGTCGCTTTACCGGAATTAAAACGCTATAACTACTCCGGTTCTTTAGCGACTGGTGCACTTGCAGCTGGTGGCACATTAGGCATCATGATTCCTCCTTCTGTGCCCTTAGTGATTTATGCTGTGTTGACGCAAGAATCCATAGGTAAGTTGTTTATGGCAGCCATCATCCCTGGTTTGTTAGCGATGTTGGGCTATATGTTAGTGATTCGTATCGTAGTCACCTTAAAACCTGAAGCAGGTCCTGCGGGTGCGCGCGTGCCACTAGCGACTTCATTACGATCCTTGTTGGGTGTGACGCCTATCCTGCTGGTGTTTGTAGTTGTGATCGTAGGTATTTATGATGGCTGGGCCAATCCTACTGAAGCTGCATCTATAGGTGCAGCAGCATGCGGCATATTGGCAGTGGTCACGGGTGGTATGCGTCTTGAAGGCGTAGTGAAAAGTTTAGTCAGCACGGCAGAAGCTACTGCAATGATTTTTCTGGTGTTGCTCGGCGCGGATATGTTGAACTCAGGTTTAGCTGTTACGCAAATGCCTGCTGAGTTAGCGCAGTGGGTGCAAACCAGTGGCTTACCTCCTTTGTCCGTTATCTTTGCAATTCTATTGATTTATATTTTCTTGGGCTGTGTGATGGATTCACTGTCCATGATTTTGCTGACCATTCCTATTTTTTATCCGATTGTGATGGGCTTAGATTTCTGGGGTATGCCAGTTGAAGATAAATCAGTTTGGTTCGGTATACTGGCTTTGATGGTGGTCGAGATAGGTTTAGTACATCCACCGGTGGGCATGAATATCTACATCATCAATAAGATCGCAAAAGACGTGCCGGTGATGGAGACCTTTAAAGGCGTGTTGCCGTTCTTAGCATCGGATTTAATACGTACGATTTTGCTGGTATTTTTCCCTATTATTTCGTTGTACTTAGTTCATACCTTTGGTGGTTAAATTTTATTTTCTACCTCACTTTGATCGAGGAATGCATTCATGAAAAACAGTTTTATCAATAAGCTCAGCGCATTGGTTTTATTTTTTGTAGTAGCCGGTGTGTGTTCTGCTCAAACCATCACGTTGAAGTTGCATCATTTTTTGCCTGCTAGTTCAACCGCGCATGTAAATTTCATGGTGCCTTGGTGTAAAAAGATAGAAGAGCAATCTGCCGGTAAGATGAAATGCCAAATTTATCCTTCTATGCAAATGGGTGGTACGCCGCAGCAGTTATTTGATCAAGCTAAGGATGGTGTAGCGGACATCATCTGGACTGTGCCAGGTTATCAAGCTGGACGTTTTCCGATTACCGAAGCGTTTGAATTGCCTTTCATGATTTACTCCTCAGAGAAAGCTAGTCGTGGTTTATGGAATTACGCAATGAAAAATGCGTTAAGTGATTACAAAGGTGTAAAGCCAATTTTATTTCATGTGCATGATGGTTCTTTGATTCACAGTACAAAAATCCATATCAAAACCATGGAAGATTTCAAAGGTTTGCGCGTAAGAGCTCCAACTCGTCAGAGTACAAAAATGACAGAAGCTTTGGGTGCAACACCGGTTCCTATGCCATTACCGCAAGCTGCGGATGGACTTGCGAAAGGTGTGATTGATGGCGCGATTATTCCTTGGGAAGTCGTACCTGCGATGAAATTTCAAGAGATCACGAAGTTCCACACTGAGATGCCTGCAGGCGCTCCTCAGATTTCAAATAACGTCTTTATTTTGGCGATGAATCAAGCGCGTTATGACAGCTTACCGCCAGAGTTGAAAAAAATTATTGATGCAAATAGTGGTGCTGAACCTTCAGCTTGGGTAGGAAAAATATTTGCTGAAGATGCAGCGCCAGGACGTAAGTCGGCAGAAGTACGTAACAATAATTTCTATACTTTGCCAGCTGCGGAGTGGAAGCGTTGGGAGAAAGCGACTGCTGGTGTGGTTGATGAATGGGTGAAAGATATGAATGCTAAGGGCTTAGATGGCAAGCGTTTGCTTGAAGAAGCAAAAGCAGCTTCACGCTAATTTGTTTCTCCTATTTCACAGAGCACTCTTGCTTTGTATAAAGAGAAATACCCTTAGGCCATAGTGAAAAGTAGATAAAAAAAATCAAAACTACGTAATGTTATGGTTCATTTTTTGAAGAAATACCCGCTGAGTGCGGGTATTTTTTTGACGCTTTGCTTTGGTGAAATTTC
>JBEDCU010000037.1:0-5134 GCA_041176585.1 Pseudomonadota bacterium | reverse complement strand
AGCCAACAGAGAAGCGATCAGCAACGAATTTTTCATGATTTTCCTTCAGTTAAAGTAAAAAATAGAACTCAAAAATAGATTAATAACTACCGGTAGTTATCGCACTTCCAGGACGTTTTTTTGATGCTGCAACGAGTATTGACGCACTGCCGCATCGACAAAACTTCCTAACCGGAAATTATACGGGCTTTGTATAAAAACCTGCAAGACGTTTGTTGAAAATCGACTGTTTTTTCTTGAAATTGTTTTCATAAGATTGCGCTAAACGACATGCGCAGAGTGCTAGCCTCTTTTCAGGTTTAAAACTATTTTCGCAAACGAAACAAACTCAGTTACATGATTTCTATCCAGCCATCGCAATACCAGCTAAATAAACTTTCACTAAGATCGACTGAACCGGTTTTTAAAGCGCCGGCTTCAAGTTGGCGTTGATTTGCCAGTTTTATAAGCAAGTTACGGTCGCTACTATTTGGTTTACATGACAATCCGTTAATGAAAATCGTCTTATTGCGGTACAGCATACGACTTTTTCTGGAGAGCTTAATGCCACGTTTTTCAGACTTAGCTGCAAAGCTTTCTTCACTCAGGCGAGGCTTGGGCGTATCAAAGAAAACAGAGTTTTTTGGTTCTGAAAAATGCTCGCCCAAGAACAGTTCAATATCCAATTGGTTAAATGCGAGCTTATTAAATTGTTTGACCACTTCTTGAATCAGCGCATCGCCTAATTCAGCCGGTGCTTGTTCAGTCAATTTGCCTGCATCGCTATACATACCATCTAACTCAATCGAGTCTGCCATGAAGCTCAAGAAGCTTTCACCGAGTTCTTGCCATGAGGGCGCGCGATAACCTATGGAATAGGTCATACATTCACCAACAGCCACACCTTCGTGCGCATAACCAGGAGGTAAGTAAAGCATGTCGCCAGGTTCAAGCAGGAATTCCTGATCAGGAATGAAGTTTTGTAGAATTTTTAGAGGTAAATCGGTTTGTAGCGTGAGGTCTTTTTGCGCACTAATGCGCCAACGGCGCTGGCCACTGGCCTGTAATAAGAACACATCATAGGAATCAAAATGTGCGCCTACGCCACCGCCATCGGTCGCGTAGCTAATCATGAGGTCATCCAGCCGACTATCTGGAATAAAGCGGAACTGATTGAGTAATGCTGATGCCTGATCATCATGTAGATTGACGCCTTGCACTAGCAAGGTCCAGTTTTTTTGGCTGAGCTTGGGGCAAGCTGCGATAGGGCCATGCTCTAATTTCCAGTTGCCTCGAAATTGTGTAATGAGGCGGGTTTCTATCTCATCACTCTGTGCCATTTGAAGTAAAGCATCGCGTGACAACACAGGTTGCATGTCGGGGATGGCTTGTCGAATTAAGAGGGGTTTTTTCTGCCAGTATTTTTTTAGAAATTGCTGGGTTGTGACAGAACCGAGTAGGTTATTTTTTTTCATACGGTCATTATATCTGCGCAAAGTGTAATGAAGAGTCGATAATGTGGAGCGGTATAATGCGATTTGTTTTTAAAAATAACGAGAAATCATTATGAAGATTGCTAAAAACGCCGTTGTCAGTGTGCAGTACAAATTGTCCGATGCTCAGGGCAGTCTGATTGAAGAAAGTCGTGATCCCATGCTGTATTTACACGGTGGTTATGGCAACACTTTACCTAAAATTGAAGAAGCTTTAGAGGGACAGGAAGTCGGCTATCAAGTCACTGTTCAGCTAGAACCGGAAGACGCCTTTGGTGAATACGACGCTAAGCTCGTCAAGATAGAACCACGTAAGTTATTTCCTGCTGAAATAGAAGTCGGTATGCAATTTGAAGGTGAGCCGGAAGAATCGGATAGTGATGAAGATGACGTGCGCGTTTTCACCATTACTGATATTGCTGACGATAAGGTTGTGTTAGATGGCAATCATCCACTTGCTGGGATTGCACTGAGATTTGCTTTACATGTGACCGAAGTCAGAGCGGGTTCAGCAGAAGAAATCGCACATCAACATGTACATGGACCACATGGTCATCACCATCATGATGATGAGGATGATGAAGGCGATCAAGTTCGAACCATACAACTGCAATAAGCACTAGAACTAGCGACGCTCTTTAATCAGCGTTTGATTCAAGAGCCGCTAGCGCTTTATCAGCAAGTTACTCACCGTCGGCAAGTTTCTTTAGTTGATAAAGCGCTTCTAATGCCTCACGTGGCGTCAAGCTATCTGGATCTAGCTCAGACAGTGCACGCATCGCCTCTGATTCAGTTGACGTGTTTATCTGTGCTGTTGCATCTTCAGTGCTGTCGATATGCTCTATGCGATCTGCCTGACTGGCACGACCAAATAAATCAAACTGTGCTTGCGCTTCTAAGGATTGAGCTTCCAAGCTTGCTAGATGTTTGCGTGCAGCGCGTATAACGGGATTAGGAACACCCGCAAGTTGGGCAACTTGTAAACCATAGCTTTGCGAAGCAGGGCCATCTTGTACTGCATGCAGAAATACAATACTGTCTTTATGTTCAACTGCTGCTAAATGCACATTCGCACAAGCAGCATGCGCATTTGGTAATTGAGTGAGCTCGAAATAATGCGTGGCAAACAAGGTATAACTCTTTGTTTGTTCAATCAGCCAAACAGCAATTGCCCAAGCTAAGGCTAGACCATCAAAGGTCGATGTGCCACGACCTACTTCATCCATCAGCACCAGAGATTGTTCTGTCGCGCCATGCAAAATTGCAGCAGACTCTGTCATCTCCACCATAAACGTGGAATAACCTGCAGCTAAATCATCTGCTGCACCGATACGCGTAAAGATGCGATCAATTGGTCCAATCTGTGCCGCCGTAGCAGGAACATAACTTCCCATATACGCCAACAAGGTAATCAATGCGAGTTGACGCATGTAAGTCGATTTACCACCCATGTTAGGACCAGTGATTAATAACAGGCGTCGTTCTGGCGAGAGCATGCAATCATTGGCGATAAAACGTTCGATAGAATTTTCTACAACAGGATGACGTCCTTGCACAATATGCAGTCCTGCCTTCGCGCTCAACTCTGGCTTACACCACGCATGTTTTTCTGCATGCAGCGCTAATGCCGTCAAGACATCTATGGTTGCGACTGCGGTAGCGATGCTTTGTAAACTAGGTATGAATTGCGCTAGATCGAGTAGCAATTGATCGTAGAGTTGTTTTTCACGTGCTAAAGCACGATCTTGTGCAGATAAGGCTTTATCTTCAAAGGCTTTTAATTCCGGTGTAATGTAACGTTCTGCATTTTTTAATGTTTGTCTGCGACGATAATCGTCCGGTACTTTTGCAGTTTGACCATTCGATACTTCGATGTAAAAACCATGTACACGATTGTATTCAACTCTAAGATTAGCAATACCAGTTCGTGCGCGTTCACGTGTTTCTAAATCGATTAAAAACTGACCTGCGTTTTCAGATAAGCCTCGCAAGGTATCGAGTTCTTCATCATAGCCATCGGCAATCACGCCACCATCACGCACTACTGCAGAAGGTTCTTCGCGAATCGCACGTGTTAGTAGAGTTTGACAATCTAGCGGTGTGTCACATTGTGTGAACAAAGTATGGAGGTGATCGCCTGCTTGAATCGATTGCGGATAATGCGCAGCTATTTTTTTTGCAATTAGAGGTAACGCTGCTAAACCATTACGTAAACCAGCTAAATCTCTGGGGCGTGCTGACAGAAGAGCGATACGACTGACTATACGTTCAATATCAGGAACGGTGCCGAGTGGTGTCGTTAACTCTGACACTAAATCAGTTTTAATGAGAGATGCAATCGCAGTATGCCGTGCTTGTGCAGTCTGTTGATGTCTGCTTGGATGATGGATCCAGTGTCGTAATAAGCGTGAGCCCATCGCAGTGCGACAGTGATCAAGTAAGGATAAGAGTGTGGAAGATGTATTGTGATCACTAGCACGTAGCGGTTCTGTTAATTCTAGATTACGGCGAGTGGCAGCATCTAAGCCTAGATATTCATTTTCAGTTTCAACAGTCAGACTACGTATATGTTGACAAGTTTGTCCTTGCGTCTGACGTGCATACATGAGCACTGCGCCAGCCGCACCGATAGAAACAGTATGTGAACTAATACCAAATCCGGCTAAGGTGGAAGTACCAAAATGTTCTTGTAAGTTTTTTTGTGCAGCGCTGATATCGAAATGCCAGTCTGGTATTGAGGTGCTTGGTACAGTAGAGTGAGCTTGTAATAGCGAGGCATGTTCTTGCGCTATTAATATTTCAGCAGGTGCAAGTCGTTCGAGTTCTTGCTTTAATCTCACCGCAAGTTGATTTTCTTCTAGCGTGAATTCAGTTAATCCAAACCGACCACTAGCGAGTGACAACCACGACAATCCCAAAACAATTTGTTTACGTTTCGGTTGTAAAGAAATAGCGAGTAATGGGCGATCTGTTTTTTCAGGCAGTAATTCACTCTCTATCAATGTGCCCGGTGTGATAACACGTTGTACACGACGCTCAACCGGACCTTTGCTCGTTGCAGGATCACCAACCTGCTCACAAATCGCAATTGATTCACCAAGCTTAACTAGTTTTGCTAAATATTGATCGGCTGAGTGAAAGGGCACACCTGCCATTTTGATGGGGTTGCCGTTTGATGAACCACGTTGGGTGAGGGTGATGCCTAAGATGCGTGACGCTTTTTCAGCATCTTCAAAAAACAACTCATAAAAATCACCCATGCGATAAAACAGCAGCATGTGCGGATACTCCGCCTTGATGCCTAAATACTGCCGCATCATTGGCGTATGTTGCTCTTTAGGGTTGTGCTCGCTGGCAGTCATGCTGTTAGTGAAATTGAGTGCTTAGAACGGTGTGTGAGGCGAAAATGTAGCACAGTGCAGCAGCCCACCAGTTAGCCGCCTGTGCTTAACATTATTTACCGCGCATAGTACGACGTGTTTGCGTATTACCTTGTACGGGTTTTTGTTGTGGACGGTTTGGTCTATTAGCTTGTGCTGTGTGTGAACCAGGTGTTGGTGGTTTTGCACCTGATGTATTCGGTGTGCGTTGTTTCGCTCCAGTGGTGCTTCCAGATCCTGCAGCTTGAGTAGATTTTCTTGCAGGTTTGCCTTGACGACCCG
>JBEDCU010000036.1:0-15198 GCA_041176585.1 Pseudomonadota bacterium | reverse complement strand
AAAATGAAAATCATATTTATGATTTAACACTCGCTCAAGCTTGGGAAGAATGGTTTGATGTAGAACATACGATACGTGTCGATGTCACAGCCATTAAGTCGCCACTGAAAAGTTTAGAATTCACGACGCTAAAAATTAAAGATGCAGTATGCGATAGATTTCGTGAGCGTTTCGACAAGCGTCCTTCAGTCGACACAAAAAATCCTGATATGCGTATCGTTGGATTTTTAGATGCACGACACTTCACGATTTATCTCGATACATCTGGTGAAGCTTTATTTAAACGTGGCTGGCGATTAGAAACAGGTGATGCACCTTTACGTGAAAATCTTGCGGCAGGTTTACTCCGTGTAGCAGGTTGGCGTCCTGGTACTGTCTTACTCGATCCTATGTGTGGGTCTGGCACCATCTTGATTGAAGCAGCACAAATGCTAGCGGGTATGCCTGCTGGCATGAATAGATCTTTTGCATTTGAAAAATTTCTAACATTCCCTGCTAGCGAATGGGACGCTATTAAAGCAGCAGTCTCTCGCAATCCATTGCCACGCACTCCCACTATTTTCGGCAGTGATATCTCGGGCGATATGGTTACCATGACCCGACATAATCTTCAGCAAGCAGGTATAGAGTTTGATGTGCCACTCAAACAGATTGAAGCACAAGAAGTGAAGCCGCCCTCTGGCATTCCTGGTGTGTTATTAACTAACCCGCCTTATGGAGAACGGATAGGTGTGCGTGGTGACAGTAGTTTGCCTACGGATGAACTTGCAGTTGGATTTTTTAGTGCATTTGGTAGCACTTTAAAAAGCCGCTTTGCTGGTTGGCAGGTTTTATTATTTACTGCTGATTTAACGCTACCGCGTTTACTACGTTTAAAAGAATCGCGTAAAACGCCGTTTTTTAATGGTGCGATTGAATGTCGATTATTTCGATTTGAAATGGTGGCGGGATCGAACCGGCGTCAGACTACGAATACGGTAGATGCTGCGACTTCTGATAATCAGAACCAAGAGAAGCCGCATTAAAAAATACTAATTTATTTGCGATTATTATCTGGCGCTACATTTGCTAAAAACAATCTCAGATAAGGTCTCGCTTCTGCCCCCACTTTTAACTGCGCACCTGAAATTGATTGAGCTTGTGTTGATAAGATTTGTGTAGAGGATGCTGGCTTTCTTCTCGATGAAATTTTATGAATAGCGCGTTCTAAATTTGCGGATCGCAAGGGAGTGTTATTAATTGCATCAGCCGTTACGGCTGATTTTGCTGCTTTGGTAGAATCAGTGGATTGCGTACTGACTCGCTCTTCGCTTTGTGTTTGAGATACTGCATTGCTTAGTTGTGTTTTGGATAATCGCATAATAGTCTTTTCAATCATTCAAGCTGCTTTACCTAAAAAAAATTCTGATAATCCTTCATCGCCATGTGATTGCGATGCAATTAAATTCTGTAGTTCTTTTGAAAAATCTAAATAATCTGATAAAAACTCAGCGATCTGCGATGCGTCATATTCACAAGCTATATCAGCTCGCAAAACTAAATGTCCTGTGTCTCTATCAAACCCTAGTGATTCACTATTAATTCCACTTAATTCCAGATTAATCGATAAAATAGTTTCAAAAATTTCTGGCCTTAAGGTATCTTCAAGATAACCTAAGTCTACAAAGCAGCTAATTAATTCATCAACTTCTTCGTTGTAATACAGGCCAACTCTACATTCTTGTAAAAGGATTTCACCATGCTCTGCCAGATGAAAAATATCTTTCTCACCAAATTCTCGTGAGAGATCGACGCAAAGCTGATAAAAATCCTCATTTTTCATAATCTGCTAGAAAGATACTGCAAGCACAGGGAGAAAACAGGAGAGAGAAACTTCTGACCAACGCTAGGAGTAGGTAAGTTAATCAGCACTTTAGTTCCAGCATGGAATAAAAAATACAATAATTAAGATGACTATCTCCTCTCACGTACTACGCAGTTCGCTGATTCAGTGGACTAAACTTTTTTCACCCGTATAAAATTGGCACACCCGCATAATGAAAACAGAACAGTCAGCATCTGCCTCAAATACATCATCTATAACGATGTCTGGCTCAAGATTAATCAGCGCAAATTTTCTTGCTTTGATTCTTGCTGCACTCGCCATGCTAGGTCCGTTTGCAGTAGATGGTTATCTTCCCGCCTTCCCTGCGATTCAAGCAGCTTTACTCACTAGTGAGCTTGCGGTTCAACAAACTTTAACTGCTTATATGGCCGCCTTTGCCGTCATGATCTTATGGCATGGCGCCTTATCCGATACCTTTGGTAGACGGCGCATTATTCTTATTTTTCTGGTCATATTTAGCTTAGCCTCACTCGCTTGTGCATTCGTCAATAGCATTGAATGGCTATTATTTTTTCGTGCACTACAAGGTATCTCTGCAGGAGCTGGCGTAGTAATTGGTCGTGCGATTATTCGCGATCTCTATCAAGCTGCTGATGCAGAACGCATGCTGTCCTTAGTGACGATGATTTTCTCAGTCTCTCCAGCGATTGCCCCTATTGTTGGTGGCTGGGTCGTGACTCTTTCTAGTTGGCGCACAATTTTTGTCTTACTTGCTGTTTTTACTTTTGCTTTGATATGGCTATGCTGGCGCTATCTGCCTGAAACGCTTACACCAGCTCATAGGCAGTCATTTAAACCTACTTCGCTATGGAATAATTATAAAAATATTTTTATCTCACCTATCTTTCAATTAAAGGCAGGTGCGATTGCATTTAATTTTTCTGGACTCTTTTTATATGTCGCCTCAGCACCCGCCATCGTTACCCGTCATTTAAGCTTACAAGCACATCAATTCGCTTGGCTATTTGTGCCCGCCGTAGTAGGAATTTTTTTAGGTGCACTGACTGCCAATCGCATGGCAGGTCGCTATAAATCGCATCGCCAGATAGCAAGTGGTTTTGTTCTGCTTATACTCTCAGGCGTATTAAATATAAGTTATCACCTATTATTTCCTCCAGCTTTACCGTGGACAGTTCTTCCTTTATTTTTTTATGCCATGGGCATGTCTATGGTGGCACCTGGCTTAACATTATTAGTCCTTGATTTATTTCCAAACATTCGTGGCACAGTCGCTTCTTGCCAGTCATTTACCATGACCATGCTCTCTGCTTTTACGGCCGGTATAATCGCCCCATTACTAAATACATCCATGTTAAAGCTCGCAATAGGGCAATGTGCTTTTACTTGTTGTGGATTATTACTGTGGCGCTTAGGTAGAAGAATGAGTAAAGCACAATCACGCATTACTTCATCGTAAAGAACTCTGCATATGATTAAGCGTAGCTTATTCTTAAGCTTACTATTAATTTTTGCATCTGCCATGACGCATGCGGATGAATTAGTCCAGATATGGCAATCGCCAGATAAAGGTGTAACGCATTATCTAGAACTAGGAAGTATTCAACGTAATAGTGAATTAGTCGTTATGTCACGTATTGTTAATTACCTGCCGCCGTATCTACGTCGTATTAATCGTCGCACTTATGCTTCACAACGCATCATCACTGAGTTTGATTGTAAAAAAATGCAATTACGCCAGTTGAGTGCGCACTGGCATGAAGGTGAACTAGGTAGTGGCGCTATACTCAATCAAGAAAATCGACCTGATATCTGGGAAGTAGCTACACATGATGTCTTTACTGAGCCGCTATGGAAAATCGCTTGTGATCCTCAATAACCATGACTAACGCGTTTGATCAAGGCCATCTGGACGTAGGACAGGGACATAAAATTCACTATGCCCAGTATGGTCATGCACGCGGTGAACCTGCACTTGTATTGCACGGAGGCCCAGGTGGTAAAAGCTCACTTGCTGCATTAAAGTGGTTTGACCTCAATCGCTATCGTGTGATCTTGGCAGATCAACGTGGCTGTGGACTCAGTCTGCCACGTGGGCATATTCAACACAACAACACACAAGAATTAATTCTAGACATAGAAAAACTACGTCAATATTTACATATAAAGCAGTGGCTAGTCGTAGGCGGTAGTTGGGGCGCTTGCCTTGCCCTGTTATATGCCGGAAGCTATGCGCAACATCTCAAAGCATTGATATTGCGCGGATCGTTTTTAGCTAGTCAGCGTGAACTTGATTGGTTTTTTCAAGGCCTGCGATTAATGGCACCCTTTGCATGGGAAGAATTAACACAAGGTTGGAACGTACAACAGAAACTGCATGTCTTACACACACTACAACAAGCTATATTAAAGGGCACCGAGCAAGAAGCGAGAACAGCGGCTCAACGATGGTTTCAATATGAATCTCGTATAGTTGGCATTACCAGTGCTGATTCAAGCACATCGACCTCAACTACGCCCTCAACGACAACATCTTCTTCACCGCAAGTCTTGGCAAGTGATGAAGTGTTAGATAGTTACACGATACAAGCACATTATTTAGCTGAGCATTGCTTTACCAGTGAGCGCGCTGTATTTCGTCAAGCAAGAAAATTAACTCATTGTCCTGTGACTCTTGTGCATGGCAAGTTAGATATGATCTGTCCACCGTATAACGCGCTTCGATTAAGTCGCTTTATTCCCCATGTAAAATTAAATTTGGTTAGTCAAGGTGGGCATATCGGTGCTGATCCGCATATCTCACAAGCTTTGCATGCCGCAGTACTCGCACTGGAAAAATAATCATGCAAAGTTATTCAGCCTCACAAATACGCAGTGTCATGATCACACTCTTACTGTCTATTTTTCTAGGTGCGCTTGATCAAACCGTAATCGCTGTAGCATTACCTAGCATAGTGCAGGATTTAGGTGACCTTAGCTTACTCTCATGGGTAGTGTCAGGTTATCTAATGTCAGCAGTAGTGGTTACACCCATCTACGGCAAGCTATCTGATTTTTATGGCAGGCGTGTCATGCTAAGCATTGCACTCACTATTTTTCTGCTTGCGTCTTTAGCATGTGCTTGCGCTCAAAGCATGCTGGCGCTCATTATTTTTCGTATATTGCAAGGCTGTGGTGGTGGTGGTTTAATTTCTCTCTCTCAAGCGACCATTGCTGAAATCATTCCTTTACGTGAGCGTGGAACCTATCAAGGTTACATCAGTGGCGCTTATGCATTAGCGAGTGTGGCAGGGCCTGTAGTCGGTGGTGCACTGACAGAATTTTTTTCTTGGCGGTGGATTTTCTGGATTAACTTACCGCTAACTCTTATAGCAATAGGCTTAGCGTATCAATCTTTAAAAATTATTCCTGTTCGTCATACGCGACGAAAAATAGATTTTGCAGGTATCTTTGTACTCACCATCACTTTGATTAGCTTTCTATTTGCCGCAACACTGCTAGGCAAAGAAGGGCATTTATCTCTGCTCATCGTATCTCTATTTTGTTTATCGCTATGCGGCTTGTGGCAATTTATTCGTATAGAACGTGTCGCACTCGAGCCTGTTATACCTTTGGACTTATTCAAAATAAAAGAATGTTCCGTTGGTATGACTGTTTTATTTATTAATTTTATGCAGGTGGTCTGTGTATCTGTTTTCATACCATTGCAATTGCAATCACATGCCAGTGCTACCACTTCTGAAGCAGCTTTACGATTATTACCTTTAACAATCTCTGTTCCAATTGGTGCCTTCATCGCTGGTAGACTGATTAGCAAAACAGGACGCTATAGACCGCAACAATTAATCGGCACTGTTGTGGCCGGTGTGAGCATTCTTTTGTATGCATGGACTCCGGTTGATCTACTAGGGCTAGGCATAGCGCTTTTGTTATTAGCGGGCTTGGGTATGGGTGCGCAATTTCCCACTACACTAGTAGGG
Source organism: Pseudomonadota bacterium (assembly GCA_041176585.1). Classification (GTDB taxonomy): domain Bacteria; phylum Pseudomonadota; class Gammaproteobacteria; order Burkholderiales; family Burkholderiaceae_D; genus Pernthalerella. Next base: position 9,375 of record JBEDCU010000036.1, on the reverse strand, counting down.
ATACAACATGCGGTGCCTAAAGAGCATCTGGGTATTGCAACTGCCACCACAGCATTATTTAGAACGCTAGGCGCAACCGTAGGTATTGCTATCTTGTCTTGTATTTATTTACGTCTACTACCCGAAGCCAGCAGCACCGCTTCTATTCCCTTTGCCAATGACTGGTCATTCACCATCATTTTTAGCCTGATTGCTCTTCCTTCTATAGTCGCTTTTCTCTTGTTGCGTCGCCTAGAGAATCCCATCTTGCACAGCCATTGAGCTAAGCGATTCACGCAACGTGAATTCATGATTTTCCTGATGCGCAGGGCATCGCTTTTAGCTAATCTGAAGTTGTGACAGAGATTTCTGTTGCAAATTTAAAAACACATTTAACTATTGGAGATTGCTATGAAATGGGAACAACCTGCTGCTACTGATCTGCGTTTTGGTTTTGAAATCACAATGTACATCGCAAATCGTTAATCTCGATTGCAGTACACCAGAGGCTAGGACTATTCCTAGCCTTTTTCCTTTTTAAGAGTCTCCATGAAAATACGTGTCTTAGGTTCTGCCGCCGGTGGTGGCTTCCCCCAATGGAATTGCAATTGTGAGAATTGTGCCGGTTGGCGCAATGGCACGATTAAAGCGATTGCACGCACGCAATCGTCCATTGCAGTTACAGAAAATGGAACAGACTGGGCATTGATTAATGCTTCTCCTGATATCTTGACGCAAATACGCGCTAATCCAGATTTACAACCGGCGCGACAAAAACGTGACTCAGGCATTGCTGCTGTCGTACTCATGGATGCACAGATTGATCATGTCACGGGTTTATTGATGTTGCGCGAACGCTCATCACCCTTACCAATTTATGCAACCGAACAAGTCTTTGCTGATTTAACGACTGGCTTACCTTTAGTGAATACACTCAGTCATTACTGCACAGTAGAACAACATCTTATCGATCCACTCGGCGCTGCTTTCACTATTCCAAATGTAGCAGGCATACAATTTCAGCCGCTACCACTGTCGAGTAAAGCACCGCCTTATTCACCGCATCGTTTAAATCCACATGTTGGTGATAACTTAGGTCTTTCTTTACTTTCAGAAAAAACCGGAGGCCGTGTGTTCTATGCACCGGGTCTAGGTAGCTTAGATGAAAAAGTTGAATCAGCAATGCATGCTGCAGATGTGTTGATGGTGGATGGCACATTCTGGACTGAAGATGAAATGATACGTTTAGGTTTATCCAAGAAAAAAGCAGCCGAGATGGGACATCTGCCGCAATCCGGTACGGGCGGCATGATAGAAGCTTTACAACCTTATAAAAATAAACGTCGCATACTGATACACATTAATAATACCAATCCAATTTTGCGTGAAGACTCTGCAGAACATCAGCAACTAAAAGATGCCGGCATAGAAATCGCCTACGATGGTTTGACTATAGAAATTTAATATGACTGATACAACAACTGCATGGACTCGCACTGAATTTGAAGCACAACTGCGTGCTAAAAGCGCGGCTTATCATATACATCATCCCTTCAATGTGAAAATGAATAGCGGTGGTTGTTCCAAAGAACAAATACGCGGCTGGGTGATGAATCGATTTTATTATCAGTGGTGTATTCCACTGAAAGATGCTGCTATCTTATCTAACTGCGACGATAGAGAAACACGACGCAAATGGATAGCACGCATACTCGATCATGATGGTTTTGGTGAATACAAAACTGACACAGAATCTGGTGGCATAGAAGCATGGACTAAGCTAGGTGAAGCAGTCGGTATAGACCGCAAAGAATTATGGTCACTCAAACATGTACAACCTGCTGTGAAATTCGCTTGTGATGCATATGTGAATTTTGCTAAACAACGCCCATGGCAAGAAGCCGTCTGTTCTTCACTCACTGAAATGTTTGCACCACAAATTCATAAAGATAGACTGGCGACTTGGCCTGAACACTATCCTTGGATACATGCAGATGGCTTAACGTATTTCAGAAAGCGCATACCCTTAGCACAGCGTGATGTCGATCATGGATTAGAAGTGACTTTGGATTTTTTCACTACACGCGCACAACAAGAACGTGCACTAGAAATTTTACAATTCAAACTTGATATCTTATGGACTATGCTGGACGCAATTGAAAAGGCTTATCCAGCATGATCAATTTACCAGAGTATCCCAAATTGAATCGTCTATTCCGCTTGCAATGGGAAGAAGTACAACAAGCCTATGTCTTACTCTATCCTGAAGGCATGGTGAAATTAAATCAAAGTGCTGCGGAAATTTTAAAACGCTGCGATGGTACGCAAACCATATCTGACATAGTCACTTCTTTAGAAGCTGCTTTTTCCACCACAGACTTACATGATCAAATCGTCGGCATGTTACAAACTGCATTCGAAAAAGATTGGATAGTATGACCAGCGCACCTATCACACCTAGCACAAGTACGCAGCCTACGATTACCCCACCATTCTGGTTACTCGCAGAGCTGACTTATCGCTGCCCTTTGCATTGTGTGTTTTGTTATAACCCTATGAATTACGCAGCTATACAAAATGAACTGACGACCGCAGAATGGGTCAAGGTCATGCGTGAGGCCAGACAACTCGGTGCAGCGCAACTTGGTTTTTCTGGTGGTGAGCCTTTAATGCGCGATGATCTAGAAGAGCTAGTCGATGAAGCCCATCGCTTAGGTTTTTATACCAACCTCATCACCTCAGGCGTGGGTTTAAATGAAAAACGTATTCAAGCGCTTAAAACAGCTGGCTTAGATCATATACAACTTTCATTTCAAGACTCTACTCAAGAGATGAATGATTTCTTAAGCAGCACAAAAACATTCGAGCTAAAAAAACGTGTTGCTGCCTTAATCAAACAATATGATTATCCCATGGTGATGAATGTTGTTCTGCATCGCCATAATTTGCCACATATCGATAAAATTATAGAAATGGCTTTGTCGCTAGAAGCAGAATATGTAGAACTAGCAAATACACAGTATTACGGTTGGGCGATGAAGAATAGAGAACATCTCATCCCATCGCATCAACAACTCATAGAAGCCGAAGCCATTGTGAATCAATACCGTGAAAAAATCGGTAAGACTTGTAAGCTTTTATTTGTGGTTCCAGATTATTTTGAAAATCGTCCCAAGGCTTGCATGAATGGATGGGGCTCAGTGTTTCTTGGAGTCGGTCCAGATGGCGCAGCACTGCCCTGCCATAACGCACGTGAAATTCCAGGCTTAGACATACCAAATGTTAGAGATCACAGCATGCGTGAAATTTGGTATGAGAGTAAAGCATTTAATTTTTTCCGTGGCTATGAATGGATGCAAGAGCCTTGCCGTAGCTGCGATGAAAAATCCAAAGACTTTGGTGGCTGCCGTTGTCAGGCACTCATGCTAGCCGGTGATGCCAGCAAAACAGATCCTGTCTGTAGTAAATCACCTGACCATGGCGTAATAGAAAAAATTATTCACATGGCGGGACAAACTGAAAAAAAACCTGATCCTGTTTTTCCTTTGATTTTCAGATCAGATAAAAATTCACTAGAACTCACTTCCGAGAAATAGTCAGTGCTTAGTCATTCTGCTTCACGCATTAACTTGTGAAGCAGAATGACTTTATCTTCCGTGCTAAATCAATCGATGAGTTTCAAGCGTTTTGCTGCGACCAGTTAAAATACGTTTTAACTATAGAACCTGATTGAACTTCGCATGCAAGACCGACCACTTTTTTATGATCCCACCGAGCACAGAATAAAAAGTTTTGTGACGCGTGCTGGTCGCTTATCCCCTGCTCAAGCCAAAGCTATTGCTATATTAGGCCCAGAATTTTGTATTCCTTATACAAAATCGCAACTGGACTATGCAACTGTGTTTGGCAATACCTCTCCTACTATTTTAGAAATTGGCACAGGCATGGGTGAAACCACAGCGCATATTTCAGCGCATATGCCAGAGAAAAATTTTATAGGAGTAGAAGTACACACGCCTGGCATAGGTAGTTTGCTCAAGCGCATAGAAGAAAACCAGCTTAAGAATTTGCGTTTAATTCAGCATGATGCAGTAGAAGTTCTCACGCACATGATTGCACCCGCAACCTTAAGTGGTGTTCATGTATTTTTTCCTGATCCTTGGCATAAAGCCCGTCACAATAAACGCAGACTGATACAACCTGCTTTAGTTGCGCTCCTAGTCTCACGCATGCAAGCAGGTGCAGTCTTACACTGCGCAACAGATTGGGAGCATTATGCAGAACAAATGCTAGAAGTGTTATCGGCCGAACCAGCTTTAATCAACACCGCAGCAGGCTACGCTGAAAAACCATCTTATCGCCCACTAACTAAATTTGAAAATCGCGGTTTAAAACTAGGACATGGTGTGTGGGATTTGGTATTTACAAAACGCTAAACAAATCTCCACATGCTTATACCTAAACTAATCTGCCCACACTATCAAGCCTGACCAAGCAGTGTAGAGGATTAGCAATCCAAACACGATGCGGTACCAAGCAAATAGGGTGAAGTCATGGCTGCTGATATAACGTAGCAACCAACGCACACATAAAAAAGCAGAAAGAAACGCAAATAAAGCGCCTAAGCCAAACATAGGCAAATCATCTAGCGATAGGAGTGCACGCTCTTTATATAAAGAATAAATCGTAGCGCCGAATAAAGTAGGAATCGCCAAGAAAAATGAAAATTCAGTAGCGGCTTTTCTGGATAAACCAAAATACATCGCGCCAATTATGCTTGCACCAGAACGACTGGTACCAGGTAGTAAAGCACAGCATTGCGCACAACCGACCTTAAAGGCATCCATGAAACTCATGTCATCCACTGAACTAATACGCGCTTTAACGGGATGCAGTTTATTTCTGCGCTCTATCCATAAAATAATAAATCCACCTAAGATGAAAGCGGTTGCTACGGGCACCGGAGCAAATAAATGCGCTTTGATCATTTTTCCAAATAGTAAACCGAGCACAACTGCAGGTAAGAATGCTACGAATAAATTCAGTGTGAATTTTCTTGCAGATGGCTGCGTTCTCAAACCACTGATCACCATAAAAATTCGCAAACGATATTCCCAACAGACTGCAAGCATGGCGCCCGCTTGAATCACAATTTCAAAGACTTTGATTTTTTCACCGGTTAATTGTAATAAGCTAGCCGCTAAAATTAAATGTCCTGTGGATGAAATTGGTAAGAACTCTGTCAAACCCTCAACTACACCCATGATGATGATTTTAATTGCGAATATCAGATCCATAGCTTACTGTTCAGAATAAATAAAAGAGAAGTTTTTGAAAAATTAAATCCAGCTTAACATGCGTTCAAATCTGAATCGCATCATTAGCAATTCATACTGCAGTGCTGCTCTCTAATCGACTGAGATAATGCAGTGCATGCTCAAGACTATCACCACACATCATAGGTTCAGGTTGCAGACTCAAACAGACTGCAGGTCTTTCAGGCAGACCAAATAACATGCATCGTCCCGCATCATCGAGTTGAATACAAGTCTCACCTGCAGACTTGCCATTTGGCATACCAGGTATGAAAGAACTTATAGAGGGAGCGATACAACAGGCAGCACAACCCACTCTGCAACTTAATTGTGAATCACTTAGCTTACTCATAACGCAAAGCTTGTATAGGCAATAAGTTAGAAGCTTTGCGAGCAGGATAATAGCCAAAGAAAATACCTATCGCTGCAGAAAATCCGACTGCTAACAAAATTGATTCAGGTGACATACGAATTTGCCATCCAGCGAGTGTGGCAATCAACCAAGAGCTGAGCGAACCTAAAATAATTCCGATTAATCCACCAACCATAGAGAGCGTAATTGCTTCTACTAAGAATTGTCGCAGTATGTCGTTAGCGCGTGCACCAACAGCCATACGCAAACCTATCTCACGCGTACGCTCAGTGACTGAGACCAGCATGATATTCATAATACCTATACCGCCCACCATCAAGGAAACAGAAGCGACTGCTGCTAACAACATACTCATGATGCGTGAAGATTCTTCTTGTGTTTGCAGCATCTCTGTCATGTTCATAATAGAGAACGGCTCTTCTACACCAGGGCCGCCGCGCAAACGCTGACGTAAGAGCTCTCTCACCCTACCCTCTGCTTCAGACATGTTCGCGCTTTCACGCACTTTAATTTGTATCATGCCTACTTGACGCAATTTACCTTGAGAAGCGCCAAGTAAACGATTACGTGCAGTTGAGAGTGGCACCATGATCACATCATCTTGATCTTGCCCCATCATGCTCTGACCTTTACGACGCAATACGCCTATCACTGTGAACGGCACATTTTTTATCCGTATGGTTTGCTCCATAGGATCAGCATCACCAAATAATTCCCGCGCAACCGTCTGACCAATTAAAGCAACCTTAGCGGAGCCACTTAATTCACTGCCTTCAAACATACGCCCTGCATCTAGACTCCAATTACGCACAATAAAATAATCTGGCGTGATGCCATAGATTTGCGTCGCCCAGTTAGCGCCACTCGCTACCACTTGCGCTCCACCGCGGTTTGATGGCGCAGCCGCTTCTACTTCAGAAATATCACGCGCAATAGCTGCAGCATCATCTTCTGTGAGTGATGGCGTGGTTCCGGTTGAGAGTCGCACTCCACTTGCCGTACGTGCGCCTGCAGTTACAATCATTAAGTTGGAACCCAAACTTTTAATTTGCTCTTGTATACGCGCTTCTGCACCTGCACCCACTGCTAACATGGTGATGACTGCTGCCACACCAATAATCACACCCAACATTGTTAATGCTGAACGCAATTTATTTACGCGCAACGCATTTAAAGCAATACGCAAAGTAGCAAAGTTATTCATGGGACTACATTTTCTAAAGCGGCTAATTTATTGTTCGCATCATCAGGACGATTGCTCACATCACTGATGACTGCGCCATCGCGAAAAGTAATGATGCGATTTGCAAAATTTGCGATATCAGGCTCATGCGTCACCATCACGATTGTCATACCTTTTGCATTGAGTTTTTGCATCAAGGCCATGATCTCTAAGCTAGTTCGTGAATCCAATGCACCGGTTGGTTCATCCGCCAAGATCAGTGCAGGATCATTGACTAAAGCACGTGCTATCGCTACCCGCTGTTGCTGCCCACCTGATAATTGTGCCGGATGATGATCTGCTCTTTCAAACAAACCCACTTCTTTTAACTTTGCCATTGCACGCTCTTTGCGTTCAACCGGTGGTGTTTGTGCATACAACAAAGGTAGTGCTACATTTTCATGCGCAGGAGTACGAGGCAAGAGATTAAATTGTTGAAACACGAATCCTATGCGGCGATTACGTATTGCCGCTAATTGATCTCCACTCATAGAAGAGACGGATTCACCTGCTAATTGATATAGCCCTGATGTCGGTGTATCCAGACAGCCAAGCAAATTCATGAAGGTCGATTTACCTGAACCAGATGCACCCATGATGGCAACGAACTCGCCTTCATTAATATCAATCGACACATTGCGTAAGGCGTGCACCAAGGTGTCGCCCATTTGATATTCTTTACATAAGCTCTGCGTTTGTATAAGTTTTTCCATACACTACATCAGAACATACGAGGGCCGCCGCCCGATGAAGAGGGTTTACGCTTTTCTCCAGAGTCCTTAGACCCTGCCACAATTTCCATCCCTTCTTGTAACTGTGCTGCACTGACTTCCGTCATCTGTCCATCTGTTGCACCTAAGGTGACAGGTATTGCATTGAATTTACCTTCTTGCAGCGTGTACAGTTTTGTACTTTGAGGCGCTCCACCTGAACCGCCATTGCGTGAGCCACGTGGCTTAGCACCGCCTTCATTATTTTTTTCTTTATCGGTAGGTGGTGGACGAAAACGTAGCGCAGCATTCGAGACTTTTAAAACATTCTCACGAGTGTCGGTCACTATGCGCACATTCGCTGTCATACCAGGAAGTAGTAATAAATCTGGATTCGTAGCATTAACTTCAACCATATACGTCACCACATTCGACACCGTGAGTGCTGCTTTACGTATTTGTTGTACCTTACCTTCAAACTGTTTGCCAGGAAAAGCATCGACGGTGAAGGTTGCTTTTTGACCTAGTTTAATTTTGCCTATCTCTGATTCATCTATCGATGTATCTACCCGCATATCACTAAGATTTTCAGCAATGATAAAAAGTTCAGGCGCTTGCAAACTTGCTGCAACAGTCTGTCCTTTGTCCACACTACGTTTAATGACAATGCCATTCACTGGCGCACGAATTTCTGTACGAGCTAAATCAACTCTTGTTTGGGCTAGCATAGCTTCACGCTGTTTTACCGCAGCTGCCACATTCATAGCGGTAGCTTTTGCCACTTCCACTTGTGCTTGGGCTGCTTTGACTTGTTCAGCTAAGGCATTTGCACCTGCCCGTGCTTTATCAACCTCAGCACCTGAAATAAAATTTTTATCGCGTAATTGTTCTTTACGCTCTACGTCACGCCGTGCTTCTTGCCAATTGACTTCAGCTTGCGATAAACCAGCACGTTGAGCTGCGATGATGGCTTGTTGCGTTAAGACTTGTGCTTGCGCTGCATCCACATCAGCTTGCGCCTGACGCACACGGTATTCAAAGGTCTCAGGATCAATACGGGCGATAAGCTGGCCTTTTTTCACCAAACTATTGAAGTCCACCAAGACTTCTTTTAATTGCCCAGAAACCTGTGATCCCACCTGTACCGACACCACAGGCGACAAAGTACCTGAAGCGGCCACACTGGCAACTAGTGTGCCTTTTTCAATTTTTACCATGCGATATTGCGGATCGCTACGCTGTTTAGACCAATAGAAATATCCCGCAATGCTTGCTATAACGATAAGAGCAGCAAGTATCCACACCCAATATTTTTTCAAGACATTCATTTATTGCATCCTAGGCTATTCTTTGTTGGATTTTACCGGTGTTCGATGACAATCGTCTTACTACAGAAATATGTCTATGCATTTGAGCGCTTATGCTTCATGACTCTGCCCTGCATTTTTCAACATTTATAAAAAATAAGGGCCGTTTTCGGCCCTTTTTCACTCTTTTACTTTTCCCTATTCTTTCTCTTTTACAGGACTCAACTCCTGACCACCTTTTCTAGGACTATTATCCTCCCCCTTGCTTGAACCCTTTATTCTTTTTTCCTGCTCCATTTCATTGACTTCGCGTTTAACTGCTTCATTTAATTTATCCATAAAACCTTGTATATCTTTAATTTGTATTTCTCTATGGTCTCCCAAATAGATCATCAAATGATCTTTGCATGTCAGAAAAGGACGTTTTTCAAATATTTTAATTTCCCTACCCAGTAACACTAATAGCGAC